>CANHSW010000127.1 GCA_947463165.1 Cyanobacteriota bacterium | reverse complement strand
CGGCCACCAGGGTTGCCTCCTTATTGGGGCGTAGCAGCTAGCTCGATCCAACACCCTGCTGCGGCTGGCCGCCCTGGCCCAGCGGGCCGCTCGCCATGATGGCGGTTGTGATCTCCCCCCTTAGCTCCATGCGCACTGGTGAAATCCACCGGGTCACCGGCGAAACAGAGGTGCGCGTGCTGCTCAATCTCGATGGCAGCGGCCAGTGTGCGGTGGCCACCGGCGTGCCCTTCCTCGATCACATGCTGCATCAGCTGGCCAGCCACGGCCTGCTGGATCTGCGCATCAGCGCGGTGGGCGACACCCACATCGACGATCACCACCCCAATGAAGACGTGGGTATCGCCGTGGGTCAGGCCCTGGCCCAGGCCCTCGGCGATCGCCGCGGCATCCACCGCTTTGGTCAGTTCATGGCGCCCCTGGATGAGGCCCTGGTGCAGGTGGCCCTCGATTGCTCCGGCCGCCCCCACCTCAGCTACGGGCTTCAGATTCCAGCCCAGCGCATCGGCAGCTACGACACCGAGCTGGTGAGGGAGTTCTTCGTGGCGGTGGTCAACAACAGCGGTCTCACCCTGCACATCCGCCAACTGGACGGCGTCAATTCCCACCACATCGTGGAGGCCTGCTTCAAGGCCTTTGCCCGGGCGCTGCGGCTGGCGGTGGAAATCGACCCGCGCCGGGCTGGCGCCGTGCCCAGCAGCAAGGGGGTGTTGGAGCAGGCCGGCGCTGCGGCCAGCGCTTAATTAATTAGGCTTGCCCACCAATTTCTGGCGCAGATTTTTGATCGTGTCGCGCAGGCTGGCGGCCTGTTCGTACTCCAGGCTCTTGGCGGCGGCCTTCATCCGATCTTCCAGCTGGTGGATCAGTTCGGGCAGCGCCTCCAGCGGCACCTGATCGTGGCTTGCCTGTTCAGTGGCCTGCTCCAATTGGTCGTCATTCAGCCGCCTTGACAGGGCCAGGAAGGAGAGGATCGCATTGCCGGCCCGCTTGCCCGCCGGCTGGGGGGTGATGCCATGGCGCTGGTTATAGGTGTGTTGAATCGCCCGCCGCCGCTCGGTTTCGGCAATCGCCTTGGCCATCGAATCGGTGAGGTTGTTGGCATAGAGCAGCGCTGTTCCCTCCACATGGCGCGCCGCCCGGCCGATGGTTTGAATAAGAGAGCGCTCCGCCCGCAGGAACCCCTCCTTATCGGCATCCAGGATCGCCACCAGCGATACCTCCGGTAGATCCAAACCCTCCCGCAGCAGATTCACACCCACCAGCACGTCGTACTGGCCATTCCTGAGGTCTTGAATGATCTCGATTCGCTCGATCGAATGAATCTCCGAGTGCAGATAGCGCACCCTTACGCCATGGTCGGCCAGGAAATCGGTGAGATCCTCGGCCATGCGTTTGGTGAGGGTGGTCACCAACACCCGCTCGTTCTTGTCGGCCCGCAGCCGAATCTCCCCCAGCAGATCATCCACCTGGCCCTCGGTGGGGCGCACCTCCACCACTGGATCGAGCACGCCGGTGGGACGGATCACCTGCTCCACCACCTGGGCGCCGCTTTGGCCGAGCTCCCAGTTGCCGGGGGTGGCACTCACGAAGATCGTCTGGCGCGCCTTTTGCCAGAATTCTTCTGCCTTTAATGGGCGGTTGTCGGCGGCGGAGGGCAGCCTGAAACCGTGCTCGATCAGCACCTGCTTGCGGCTCTGGTCGCCGTTGTACATCGCCTGCAGTTGGGAACAGGTGACATGGCTTTCATCCACCACCAGCAGCCAGTCTTCCGGGAAGTAATCGATCAGGCATTCCGGTGGCGTACCCGCCGGCCGGCCGGCCAGATGGCGGGCGTAATTTTCCACGCCATTGCAATAGCCCACCTGTTCGAGCATCTCCAGGTCGTAGCCGGTGCGCTGCTCCAGCCGCTGGGCCTCCAAAAGCCGACCCTGGCCCTGGAGTAGCTCCAGCCGCTGGCGCAATTCGCCGCGGATCTCGCCGATGGCGCCCTCCAGTCGTTCCTTAGGGGTAACAAAGTGTTTGGCTGGATAGATGCTCACCGCATCCAAACTCTGCAGGATCTCGCCGCTGGTGGGATCCACATAGCGAATCGCTTCCACCTCATCGCCAAACAACTCAATGCGCACCAGCCGGTCTTCATAGGCCGGGCCGATCTCCAGCACATCGCCCCGCACCCGGAAGCGGCCGCGGCCAATCTCCACATCATTGCGGGCATATTGATTGTCCACCAGCTCCCGCAGGCAGCCCCGCAAATCGATAGCTTCTCCCACCTGGAATTTTACAGCTGCTTTTAGATACTCCGATGGAATTCCCAGGCCGTAGATGCAGCTGATTGATGCCACTACGATCACGTCGCGGCGCTCAAACAGCGACCGGGTCGCCGAGTGGCGCAGCATGTCTATTTCCTCGTTGATCGAGGCGGTTTTAGCGATATAGGTATCCGATACGGGCACATAGGCCTCGGGTTGGTAGTAGTCGTAATAGGAGATGAAGTACTCCACCGCATTGTTGGGAAAAAATTCCCGCAGCTCATTGCAGAGCTGGGCGGCCAGCGTTTTGTTGTGGGCCAGCACCAGCGTGGGCCGCCCCGTCTGGGCGATCACATTGGCGATCGTAAATGTCTTGCCGGTGCCGGTGGCCCCCAGCAGTGTCTGGAACTGCTCGCCCCGTCCCAGCCCCGCCACCAGGCCTTTGATCGCCTGGGGCTGATCGCCCTTGGGTTGATAGGGGGCGTGGAGCTCAAATGGGCCGGTCATTTAGTTATTTTCGCCTGAGCTGGGCATCAACCGACAGTGCCAGGCGGGCGTAAATCCCCCCTTCGACCCTCTTTTTAAACTCTCCATTTAAGAACAACTAGCGCTAAAGCCCGAAGGCGCGCAGTATCAGGGCTGACAGCAGCGAATAGACCACCGCCCCCAGCAGGGCACTGACCAGCCCGAATTGCAGCCGGAAGGCAGGCAGCAGCAGCGCCGCCAGCCCAAACAACAGCACGTAGATCAGCCAGTTGAACAGCCAGGTGACTGGAAAGATCAGGCCCCCCAGGCTGGCGATCGCCCAGGGCAGGGCCAGCAGGGCCTGCAGCGGCAGGGTGAGCAGCATGCCCAGCAGGCCGATCAGCGCCGCCGCCTGCAGGGCGGGCAGGAAGCCATCCAGCTCCACCCCTAGAGGCAGCCAGGTTACGAACACCAGCACTGCGGCTCGGATCGGCCATTGGGCCAGCCAGTGCAGGGGATTGCCCATAAAGTCCGCCCCCAGCCGCAGCTGCGATCGATTCAAACGCTAGCGATGACGCCGCCGCCGAGGGCTGCGCGCAGGCCCCGCACCACGGCCAGCATCGCCAGTTCGTCCTCCAGACGGTTCACGGCCGAACCCACCCCCACGCCGGCGGCGCCGGCGGCAATCGCCAGCGGCAGGGTCACCGCCGACAGGCCAGAAGCGCAGAGCACCGGCAGGGCGGCCACGCCGGCGCTGGCGAAGGCGTGGCTGATGGCATGGGTGGCCGCCAGGGTGGGGGCGGCCTTCTCGATCAGCCCCAGGGTGCCGGCGCTGAACGGCCGGGCGCTGGTGCCGCCTTCCGTTTGGATGATGTCGGCGCCGGCGGCGGCCAGATCCAGGGCCAGCTGCTCCTGCTGGTCTAGGGGCAGCAGGTGGGGCACGGTCACCGACAGCACCACCTCGGGCAGCAGCTCCCGGGTGCGGCGGCAGATCGCCAGCACCTCTTCTGCCCCAAAGACGCGGCCCAGGGGGTAGAAGGCGTCGTAGTTGCCGATCTCCACCATGGTGGCACCGGCGGCCACGGCGGCGGGGAACAGCTCGGCATCCACGGCGCTAACGCAGATCGGCAGCCCGGAAACGCCGGCCGCCAGGCTCACCAGTTGGGGATCACAGGCCACGTCCAGCAGGTCGGCACCGCCCCGCCCAGCGGCGCGGGCGATGCGCTCTACCGCAGCGGCGTCGAAGTTGGTCAGGCCGGCGATCACCTTCAGCAGACGGCGCTCGACCAGGGCGGCCTGCAGCGAAACGGGCAGGTGATCGAGGCGCGTCATGCCATTAGTGAAAGAAGTGACTCGATTCTCCCACCCCTAGCGTTTCGGCCATGACCCCGCCGCCCCAGCGCTGGAGCCCCTACCACTTGCGCCTGCACCAGTTGCTGCGCCGCCGGCCGGAGTTGCTGCCGCAGGGGGCCTCATTGTTGGTGGCCCTCTCCGGCGGCCAGGATTCGATGGCCCTGACGGGCCTGCTGCTGGATCTGCGGCGACTGCATCACTGGTCTTTGCAGCTGTGGCATGGCGACCACCGCTGGCGGCCTGAATCCAGCCAGCAGGCCCGGGAGATCGCCGCTTGGGCCGGCGGCCAGGGGCTGGAGATCCAGCTGGCCAGCTGGGAGTGGCAGCCCACTGATCTGCAGTCCACTAATCAACAACAGCCCCCCAGCGAAGCCAGTGCCCGCGCCTGGCGATACGCCGGCCTGGTGGACTGCGCCCAGCAGCGGGGCTGCGGCCATGTGGTGACCGGCCACACCGCCAGCGACCGGGCCGAAACCCTGCTATTGCACCTGGCCAGAGGCAGCGATCGCCGCGGCCTGGCCAGCCTGCGGGAGCAGCGCCCCTTGGCCGAGGGCATCCAGTTGGTGCGCCCCCTGTTGATTTTCAGTCGGGAGGAGACGGCCCGCATCTGCCAGGTGCTGCAGCTGCCGATCTGGCTGGATTCCACCAACGCCGAGCTGCGCTATGGCCGCAATCGGGTGCGCAGCTCGGTGCTACCGGTGCTGGAAGAGCTGCACCCCGGAGCCACGCGCCGGATTGGCGGCACAGCTGCCCGCATGGCGGCCGATCTGCAGGGAGAACTGGAGTTATTGGATCTGGCCCTGCAACCGCTCAGCTCGGGCCCCAGGTCGCTGCGGCGCCAGCTCCTGATTGGCCTGGAGGCTGCCAACCAGAGGCGTCTGCTGCATCACTGGATAGCCCGCAACAGTGGTTTGGTGCTGACGGCTGCAGCACTGGATAAGCTGCTCTCTAGACTGACTAGTTACAAAGGGCCTGGCCAGGTTGATCTGGCCGGGGACTGGCATTTAACTTGGAATAAAGGCACACTGCAGCTTCATCCCCGCATCTTTGCCATCAGAGATGGCCGAGGTATGGCCACAACCGCAGTCCAGTCCAGTAGCTCCGCACTAACTGAAGTTCCCTGAACCAGTCGCCCCTAACCTATGGTTGATTTCAGCAGCAATCCCAATTCAGAGCCAACTTCCGAGCCGCCTTCAGAGTCCAACTCAGGCTCCAGTCCTGAGTTGGGATTGCAGTCCAGCGCCATTCCCCAACTGGAGGCCTTTGCCCATGTGGAGCGTCTGTACAGCCGAGGTGACTGGAGTGAAGCGCTCGATGCCGGGCAGGCTCTGCTGGCAGATTTGCAGGTGGGTGCCAGCAATTCGTTGCGGTTGCGGCTGGAGTTGCTGATCGGCCACACCCTGGTTTACGGCCTCGGCAACCAGGCTGAAGCCGAGCCGCACTACCGGGTAGTGCAACAGCGCAGTGGCGATCCGGTGCTGCTGGCGATCGCCTCCCAAGGCCTGCAGCTTTGCAGCGGATTTGCAGCTGATTCGCCCGTAGAGCCGCTGCGGCTGGCAGCTCGCCAAGCCTCTAGCTTTCCCCCGCAGGATGGCAGCAGCGAAGCGGCAGGGGCAGCATCGGATTTGCCAGCGGTATTTCCGCCACTGCCCTCAGCTCTGGCCGCTGGGTTGGATCCAGCTGATCCATCCCCCCTCTCATCAGCCTTAGAGCCTGGTAGCCATGCCAAACCCTGGCTCCAGCAGACTGCTGCTGACAATTTTCCAGCCGCTAACACCACATTCGCCAATACCTTTGCCGCCAGCACCACAGTCAGTGATCTTCAATTTGCACCTACTCCATTCACCAATGCTGATTTCGTTAACGCCGAATTTGACAGCAATGAATTAGATGGCAGTCACTTTGATGGCACTGCATTCCCCGGCCTCGGCGGGGGAGGTGCGGCCCTCTTCCCCTGGCAGGATTCGCATGATGCCAGGGTATTCACCCCCGCCACCACCAATGCTGCCCCAGCCATCCCCAGCGGGCAGTCGCTAGGGAAACCGCAGTTTTTCCCGACTGCTGAGCCCGCAAACGAGTTGGCTGCTGTGCCGGCGCCGGTGCGCCTGAAGGTGACAGTGGCCTCTCCCTGGGCCGCTGGTGACCAGGCCCAGCCGGCTCTCAGCGCCGCCGAAATGGCGGAGCTGGCCAAGGGACTTCTGGAGGTGGTGCTGGAGTAAACCCTGAACCGTGCGGCCTAGATAGCAATGGGCTTTGCAGAGCTCTGCCCATTGCTATCTACTAGGCCCGGAGCGGCGAGTTAGCTGGCCGCAGAGCGGCGACGGCGGGTGCGGCCGGCGGGTTCGGG
>CANHSW010000126.1 GCA_947463165.1 Cyanobacteriota bacterium | reverse complement strand
CAGCTCCCCCAGCCGAGCTTCCAGGCCATCCACCCGGCCGCGCAGTACGGCGAGTTCCTGCTCGAATTCCTTGATTAGCTTTTTAAGCTGATCGGTCACCTCGGTGACTCGATCGAGGCAGGCGTTGAGCAGGGCTGCGGCTTCATAGCGGCTGATCGTCTGGCCGCCTTGGAAGCTGCCATTGGCGTAGCCGGCAACGCAGCCGTAGCGCTCGATCAGGTTTGAGAGGGCCTGGTAGGCCCAGTCGGTGGGCCGCAGATCGGCAAACTGGGAGATGCCAGCTACCTGCTCCTTGCTGGCCGCCGGATCGCCATAGCGGCCCAATTCCTGAAGATTTTGTTCGGCCCCGGCAGCGGCAGTAGCAGCGGCTGCAACCGGAACAAGGGCTGCAGCCAGCAGCAGACCTCGGGCGAACCGGTGCAAATGAGGTTGGGCCATCGGTTGCCTAAATGGGGATGGTGGCGATCGGGATCGCTTGATTAGCTACCCCAGAGCCCCTGGCGAAGCTCGGGAGGCGGCATCTGCCCCAAATGATAATGGCTCCCATTTTCATTTGGGGCATTTGGGACTCAGCCCTCTCCGCCCTCGCCGCCTTCGCCGCCTTCGCCGCCCTCCCCTGACTTATCAGAATCGTGTTTGTCGGACTTTTCCTTTTTATCGGAGTCGTCGTCGTTGTGATCTTTGTTGTACTCAGCTGAGCCCGGCGCGCTGCGCTCCATGGAGGGGGCATTCGAATCCCTGGGCTCGGGAGCCTTGCCACAGCCGACGGTGCCGGCCAGCAGGCCGGCGGCGGTGAGGAAGATGGCGATGCTGCCGCGTTGCATGGCGAAGGAAGATCGGATCCTGGAGATTGTGCCTGGCTGGACTGCCCTTGCTCGGCCATAGGGCACAACTGCAGGTGCCTTTAGTTACCTACCAAGCCTGGATCGATGCGCTTTCAACTTGAATCGCTACTCACGGATCAGCAGCTGCTCGACTGGCGAGGCCAATTGCTGGCGTCAGATGTGCCCTGGAAGCCAGGTGAGCAGACGGCTGGCTGGCATGCCCGGGCGGTGAAGCACAACCGCCAATTGGACCGGAGCTCAGCGCTGCATCAGAACCTGGCGGCCCAGGTGAACAAGGCGCTGCTAGGCCAGCCACTGCTCTGTTCGGCGGCCCTGCCGGTTGAGGTGCACGGACTGCTGTTCAGCCTTTGCGGGCCGGGAGAGGGCTATGGCAGCCATGTGGACAATGCCTTCATGGCGGCAGGCCGCTCCGATCTCTCCTTCACCCTGTTCCTGACGCCGCCGGAGGACTACAGCGGCGGAGCACTGGTGCTGCAGTTCCCCCATGGCGAGGAGTCGATCCGCCTAGAGGCCGGCGCTGCGATCGTCTACCCCAGCACCCTGCTGCACCGGGTGGAGCCGGTGATTGAGGGGCAGCGGCTAGTGTGCGTGGGCTGGATCCAGAGCCGCATCCGCAACGCCGAGCGGCGGGAGCTGCTGTTCGAGCTGGATACGGCGAGGCGGCTGCTATTTAATCAACTGGGCAAAACGGAAGCCTTCGACCTGATCAGCCGCAGTTACACAAACTTGCTGAGGATGTGGGCAGATTGAAGCTGGGTGTGGATGTAAAGGGAGATGTGGATGTAAAGGGGGATGTGGATGTGGATGTGGATGTGAATGTGGAGGGTAAAAATAGAGCTGGAGCGCTGCAGAAGGGCGATTCGAGACCGGCTGCGCAGGGCCAGGATGCCAACTGTCGCCCTGGCTTGGCACACTCACGCCAACTGACGAGCGCCCCTCACCAGCACAGCCCGCCTGTCTTGGCGCTGATCGGTGATAATGGTTCCCATTGGCGGCGGTCGCGTGTTTGTGTTGCGAGCTCCTTGGCCGGCGCCGCTTGCCTCCCTGGCAACTGGCCTGAAGGCTGGGCTGAAGACTGGCCTGAAAACCGCCCTCCTGCCAGCAGCCCTGCTGCTGACAAGCTGCGGCGCGGTTCACAAATTTGGCGGTAGTGCCCCTGGCCAGCGCCTCCAGGTGGTGACCACCATCCTGCCGATCACGATATTTACCAGAGCGGTGGCCGGCGATTGCGCCGAAGTGATGCCGCTGATTCCCAGCAACGTTGGCCCCCACGACTTTCAGGCAAATCCCGACCAGCTGGTGCGACTGCGCCATGCCGATGTGCTGGTAAAAAATGGCTTGGGCCTGGAAGTTTTCTTAGATAAATTAATCGCCAATGCCGACAACCCCCGCCTGCGCCTGATCGATTCCAGCCAAGGAATCGCCACCTTGGAAAGCGCCGCCCATGATCATGGCCATGACCATGGTCACCCAGAAGCAAATGCCAAAGTTGGCGCAGGGCCAAACCCCCACATTTGGCTGGATCCTGTGCTCGCTATCCAGCAGGTGAACGGCATCCGCGATGGCTTGATCGCCGCCCAGCCCTCCTGTAGAACAAAATTCACCGCCAATGCCGCCAGTTACACCGCCCAGTTGCGCCGGCTCAATGCCGAGCTGGCCCAGAAGCTCAATCCCTATGCCGGCAAGACGTTTGTAACCTTCCATGATTTCACCCCCTATTTCGCCGCTCGCTATCAACTAAAAACCAATTTTCTAGTGGATATGCCAGAGGAAAACCCAACTCCAGCCGACCTGAGGCGGGTGCTCCAGCAGGTGAAGGCTTCCGGCCTCACGGCGCTGCTCAGCGAACCCCAACTGGATAGCAGTTCATTTGAGGCCCTCGCCAGCGACCTGGGGGTGAAGATTGGTAGCTTTGATTCCCTGGAGAGTGGCCCCACGGCAGCGGCCAGCCAGGGCGATTACTACCTCCAAACCATGCGCCGCAACGGCGATGCCCTGGTAACGGCCTTCGGGGGCTGATAGCCCCCCAGTGGGGGAGCTGTGGCGCGAGTTCGCTAGCCTGGACCGATGGCGGAAATGGTTCTCGAAGTCAGCGGGCTCACCGTGCGCCGCGGATCGCTCACGGCGGTGCAAGCGGTGAGCTTTGGCCTGGCGGCGGAAACCGATACCGCCCTTGTGGGTCCCAACGGCGCCGGCAAGAGCAGCCTGGTGCAGGCGCTGCTCGGCATCATTCCCCACCAGGAGGGGGAGGTGAGATTGCTGGGCCACCGCCTCAGTCGCCAGGGCCGCCTACCGGAAGCGGTGCGCGCCCAGGTGGCCTACCTGCCTCAAACCTTTCCGCTGGTGGGCCGCGTTCCTCTCACCGTGGCCGAATTTGTGGGTTTGGGCTGGGATCCAGCCGGCCTGCGCTGGCCCTGGCGGGGGGGCGAGCAGCGCCGCCGGGCCGTGGTCCAGGCCCTGGGCAAGACCGCCAGCCAAGACCTGGCCGATCGGCTGATCAGCGAGCTCTCCCCGGGCCAAATAAAGCGGGTGTTGTTGGCCTTTTGCCTGGTGCGGCCCCGGCGTCTGCTGGTGCTCGACGAAGCCCAGGCGGGGCTGGATGCCCAGGCGGTGGAGAGTTTTTACAACCTGTTATTTCAGCTGCGCCGCACCGAAGGCTGGACAATTTTGCAGGTATCTCATGATCTAGAGATGGTGCGCCGCACCTGTACCGGGGTGCTCTGCCTAAACCGCCGCCTGCGCTGCTCCGGCCCCCCCAACCATGCCCTGCAGCCGCAGCAGTTGGAGCAGGTGTACGGCCGCGGTTATGTGCCCTACCAGCATCACCACGCCCCCAGTCCGCCGCTGCCATGAGCCCCTGGGAAGGCTGGCTGGATTTGCTGCAGCAACCGTTCATGCAACGGGCCTTGATTGGAGGACTGCTCACCGGCAGCCTCGGCGGCCTGTTGGGCAGTTTTGCGGTATTGCGCCAATTGTCTTTTTTCAGTGATGCCCTGGGCCATTCCGCCCTGCTGGGGATCACCCTGGGCATCCTGCTGGGGCTGAATCCCACCCTGGTGCTTATCCCCTTTGCGGTGCTCTTCGCGCTGATGGTGAGCCGGTTGGTGGATAACAACCGCCTGCCCACCGACGCCCTGCTGAATATCATCTATTCCTCCTCCCTGGCCCTGGCCGTGGTGGCGCTCAGTTTTGTAGATAGCTATAAGGGCGGCATCGCAAACCTGTTATTTGGCGACATCCTCGGCGTTTCCTGGCTGGATCTAGGCCTGATCCTGCTGCTGTTGATCGGGGCGAGCGGCTACCTGCTGCTCAGCCGTCGTGATCAGATCCTGCTAACCCTCGATGAATCCCTGGCCCGCTCCCGGGGCGTGGACGTGGGGCTGCACCGGTTGCTGTTCATCGTGGTGCTGGCCCTGGTGGTGGCCCTCTCGATCAAGGCGGTGGGGGTGTTGCTGATCAGTGCCTTCGTGGTGATTCCAGCCTGCGCCTCCCGGCTGGTGAGCAACAGCTTCAATTTGTATGTGCCCGTGGCGGCGGGCCTGGGGGGAGGCTGTGCGGTGTTGGGCCTGCTGCTCTCCGGTGCTTTAAGCCTGCCTTCCGGCCCCAGTGTGGTGATCGTTCAACTGGCTGGTTTTCTGCTGGCGTTGGCGCTGGCACCCCGCTCCAAGGGCCCTGGCGCCGCCGGCTGATGGGCGCCAACTGGAGTGGTTATTCCCTAATGGTTGTTGATATCTTGCTGAGCTGCGGCAGCTGGATTGGCGGCGTGAGAGCTGGCCTGGGCGGCTTGGCAGGCGGCGCAGATGCCAAAAAATTCGAGAGTGTGGAATAGCAATGCAAAACCCTGTAGCTGATCGCCATGCAGGTGCACGTCGTGCATTGGGCAGCTATTGAGGCTGATGGTGCGGCCGCAGTCGACGCAGGTGAGGTGGTGCTCATCCCGTTCGGTGGGGGCATAGAGGGCTTCGCCGCTGGGTAGGTGGCGACAGCGCAGCAGGCCCCGCTGCTGCAGTTGGCGCAGGTGGCGATAGACGGTGGCCAGACCCATCGGCAGCGAGCTCTGGCGCAACTGGGCATGAATTTGCTGGCCGGTGAGTTCCGTCTTGGCCTGGCGCAACTGCTCCAGCAGCCGCTCCTGCTTCTCCGTAAGCGCTGGAGCAGCGAGCGGTGGGGCCATGGAGTTGCAAAAACTATTCGCCGATCCTATGGAGGGCAAGGGGCTGGTTTATATGGGTGTCTCTAGCAGGCAGATGCAGGCAAGCGATGGGCTGGGACAAGCTCGCCACCACCTGGGCTGTCTTCCAGGGGCTGTTGATCGGGGCGCTGCCGTTCCTGTTGATCGGCGTTGGCATCGCTTCTCTGGTGCGCTGGTTCAGCCCCGCTGGGGGTTGGCTGCGGCGCTTGCCTGCGGATCCCCTGTTGGGTCCGCTAACGGGGGCGGCCCTGGGCTTTGCCCTGCCGGCCTGTGAATGCGGCAATGTGCCCGTCGCCCGGCGGCTGATCGCCTCAGGGGCGCCGATGGCCACCGCCTTTGGCTTTTTGTTTGCCGCGCCGGTGCTCAATCCGATCGTGCTGGCCAGCACCTGGGCCGCCTTTCCAGATCGCCCTTGGTTGCTGCTGGCCAGGCCCCTGGCGGCCCTGGCCATCGCCCTGGCGCTGGCATCGCTGTTGCGCCTGCTGCCAGAGGGGGAACTGCTCAGCGATGAACTGCTGGAGGAGCGGCGCCTGAATCAACCCCTGGGCCAGTTGAGTTTGTTGGAGCGGCGGGGAGGGCTGCTGGGGGAAAGGCCCCAACCGCCTCTGGGGCCCCAGCGAATGGCAGCGGCCGAGGCCCTCGGCCATGGGGTGCGGGAATTCCTGAATCTGGCCACCCTGCTGGTGTTCGGCTGCGCCATCGCCTCCCTGGTCCAGACCCTCGTGCCCCGCAGCTGGTTGCTGGCGGTGGGGGATGCGCCCACCCTCTCAATCCTGAGCCTGATGCTGCTGGCGGTGCTGGTATCCGTGTGCTCCAGCGTGGATGCTTTCCTAGCGCTGGGGTTTGCGGCCCATGTCACCCCTGGGGCGCTGCTGGCCTTTTTGATCCTGGGCCCGGTGATTGATCTCAAATCCCTCAGCCTCTTTGGAGTGGTGCTCAGGCCAGGGGCCCTTGCCCTCACGGTGGCTGGCACGGCGGTGGTGGTGTTGCTGATTTGTCAGTGGGTAAACCTGTGGCAACTTTGAAAGGGCTGCGCGGCATCTGCCTGGGCCTCTGGGGTGCCCTGCTGCTGTTCAGCTACAGCAGCGAGCGTCTGAATTTGCTGGTGAGGGCACCTCTACAACCCGTGATTGGCCTGGCGGGAGTGGTTTTGTTGCTGCTGGCGGGGCTGGATATGGGCCTGGGCCAGGGCCAGGGGCGCCAGCGCCTGCCCAGGCGGGAGTTGGTCAGCTGGTTACTGGGGGGAATGGTGGCCGTGGCGATGCTGCTGATACCACCTGAGCCCTCGTTTTCGGATCTGGCGGCCACCAGAGGCAGCGGCCAGATGCTCCAGGAAGAAATCAGTTTTGTACTGCCGGCCGGCCAGCGCAGCCTCACCGACTGGGTGCGGCTGCTGAGGGCGGCACCAGATCCCCAGCTCTACGCCGGAGATCCCGTACGCATCAGTGGCT
>CANHSW010000125.1 GCA_947463165.1 Cyanobacteriota bacterium | reverse complement strand
CTATTGCAGCCCAATCCGAGTCATAGTGCCGCCAGAATTTTACACAATAAAAAACCCCGAGTTACCTCGGAGCGAGAAGTGGCCATCGGCATCAATGGCAGCGGCGTAATAGTCGGCCAAAAATAGAAGCTGGAGATGCCGACCTCCCCAAGGAGGAGAGCGGCATCATAGCTAAATCAGCTGAATACGAAGTTGGCCTGGTTATTCAGGGTGGAGACACTGAGGTTGCTGAAGTGGCCAATGGCTGTACCGGACACACTCAACAGGGTGTCAGCACCCACCTGGCTGAAACTGATGGCAGAGAAGCTAAGGCCCCGCAGACCCACCTTGTCTTCTCCAGCACTGAAGTCCATCACGTACTGCTTGGCAGCGGGCTGATCACCAGGCTCGCTAATCAGCCAGAACTGGTCGGCACCGGCGCCACCATTGAGGTAGTTGGTGCCGGCTGTCTCGAGCACGGTGAAGATATCATTGCCAGCGCCGCCCAGGGCCCGGTTAGCGGCGCTGCCGATGAAGAATTCATCGTCGCCGCTCATACCACTGAGGCGGTTGCCATCGCCAGCAGTGGCAGTGATCACGTCATCGCCGCTGCCGCCGGTGATCACATCGCGGCTACCGGCAGAGATCACGTCGGCACCGGAACCAGTGAAGATCGTGTTGCGGAAGCCGCTGTTCAATTCGCTGTCCACCAAGTCATCGCCAGCGCCGGTGAAGACGGTGTTCGCCTTGAAGGTGAGCTGTTGAGCCGGATTGGCCAGCTCGATCAGGTCCGCGCCGCTGGTGAAGGCGAGCGTGGGGCTGACAACTGAATCTTGAGCAGTTGCCAAGCGCTCGGCGGCAATGGCACCACCCAGGAGGCTCGCCTCCATGGCGAAGGCCACGTGGGCTTGGTCAATCATGCCAGGAACACCATTGATCACGGTGCCGTAGGCCTCAATACCCGTGCTGACAAACTGATCAATCAACACATTATCGGCACCCTGGTAGTAAATGGGTACGGGGCGTTGGGTATGGGTCGTCCAAAGATCGCCAAGGCCGGTGGTGCCATCCTTCAGCTTGCCTTCTGTTCCCCAGAAGTGCCCAACCTTCTCAGCGTCTCCAGCCTTCCATTCGGCGGTTGAGCCGTTGGTCAGGGTGGGGGTAAGGGTGGTGTCGTAACCCTTGTTTACTCCTGTTGTTTGCTCGTTGTTTCCAGCCTTGCTGGCCAGGATTGATTCAGCAATCTCCTGAGGGAAGTTGGGAAGAAGGGTCAGATAGTGGTCATGGTCAGCGGTAACCATTACCTGGTTATTTTCCCAGCCCCCATTATTTTTCACCCATGCAGTCACCGTGCTAACAACATCATCCATGTCATGGAGGGTGCCGAGCATCAGATCCATGTTGTCAGCATGGGCGGCCCAGTCAATGTCGCCCACTTCCACCATCAGCCAGAAGCCATCCTTATCCTTGCCGAGGGCCTGTAGAGCCTGACCAGCAAGCTGAGCAACCGTGGGGCTTGCCTTCAGTTCTGCAGCCAGGGCGTCACCGGTTAGGGCTGAATTGCTGGCGTTTGTATTGGAGTTGCCGGTATAGGCACCGGTGCCTGTGGCTGAGTAGTCGCTGTCTGCGGTGCGCCAGGGGAGGTTGCCTCCTTGGCCAATAGCCCCGTAGATCCCCATCAACTGTTGGGTCTCTGGATTGAAGGCCGTAACAGCCTCCTCGAGAAGCTGAAGGCCAGTTTTGGCTGCCTTGTCACCGGTGTAGTTGTCAGGACGTCCGATCACTGTCCAGCCTTCAGCCTGAATCGTTGGGCCAGAAGGAGTTTGGGTGAAAATGTTCTTATTGTTGGCATCTTTTCCTGTAATGGCCTGCTGGCTAGCCTGGTATGTACCAGCGAGGAGGCTAGTGAGAGCAGCTTTGGTCACATAGGATTCTCCGCCCGCTGGGTTGCCACCACCCAGCACAATCTGTGGCTGGGTTACAAACAGAATGTCGTCGAGGATGTTGTCGGTGAGCTCAAGGGGGTGACCATCCACGCCAAGTTTGCCGGCATTGGATGATTCCTGATATTTGTTACGGCTGTTGACATTGGCAACAGCAGCTGCGGGAGTTGCATGGGTGATCGGTACCGATGTCACAACGCCGCCGGATTTACCGAGGGCCTTGGCCTCCGTCAAGATGGATTCGAAGCCGTGTTCGTGGATATCTACCGAAATGGCACCGTTGTAGGTTTTGATGCCACCGTAGAGCGTGGATGCAGTATTAGCCGAATCGGGATAATCGCCCTTGATGTATTCAGCATTAAATCCTGGGCTCGTCTTGCCCCTGTCTTGGTAATAATCGGCATCCCAGGGGGTCTCGCCACCCTTGGTGCTATCCCAGTTCACATAGGTGAGGCTGGGATCGAAAACAAATCCATCACGAAGTGGAGCGTCGCCAGTGTTGTGGGTAGCGGTGCTGCCCTGAAGAGCGCTGTTGTTTGTGCTGCCAGCAACTTTGGTTGAACCGGTTGTAGCCAGGGTGAAACCGCTAAAATCCTGGTAGGGGGTACCTGTACCCTTGCCCGAGGTGTAATAGTAGTCAAGGGTCCGGCTGGCAAATACTGCCTTAATCTCTAGATCGGTCTTACCTGCCGCCTTGAGGGCGGTTATCTCCTTTTCGACTTGATTGTAGATGGCACTGGAACGGGTCATCTCCCAGCCCATGCCATCGCCAATGATCAGAATGTTGTTCTTTGCCATTTGAAAGATTTGGGAAAGGAGTAAAAGAATGCTGAGTTAATTCAGTGCCGCCAAGGGCACCAATAAAGCGTTAGCGATACACAAAATATGTATCGCTAACCACATGAGTGAAGTCCGAGTAGACCTCCTCCATCGCTAGGGGAGGAGGTCACTACCGGGTTTATCTCAAACGAACAGGAAGTTGGCCTGGGTGTTCAGAGTGGAGACACTGAGGTTGTTGAAGTGGCCAATGGCTGTGCCAGAAACACTCAACAAGGTGTCAGCTCCCACCTGGCTGAAGCTGAGGGCAGAGAAGGCAAGGCCCCGCAGGCCCACCTTGTCTTCTCCAGCGCTGAAGTCCATCACGTACTGCTTGGCGGCAGGCTTATCACCGGGAGCGTCAATCAGCCAGAACTGGTCGGCACCGGCACCACCATTGAGGTAGTTGGTGCCGGCAGTTTCGAGGACGGTGAAGACATCATTGCCAGCGCCGCCCAGGGCCCGGTTAGCGGTGGTGCCGATGATGAAGTCATCGTCGCCACTCATACCGCTGAGACGGTTGCCATCGCCGCCTGTGGCCCAAATTTGATCACTGCCGCTGCCGCCGGTGATCACATCGCGGCTGCCCGCATAGATCACATCGGCACCGGAGCCAGTGAAGATCTTGTTCTCATAGCCATTGCCCATTTCCACGTCCACGGTGTCGTTGCCGGCACCGGTGAACAGCAGATCGCCGCGGCCATCAAAGCTTCCGGGACTAAACAGTGGTCCAGCCACAACATCATCAGCTCCGCTAGTGGCAACGGCGGTATTAGGAGCCAAGCCCATGGCGGCAGCCACGCCTAAGCGGGGGTCAAGGTCTAACGGAGTATCTAGCTGCAGTACAACCATCTCGTTGTTGTCAATGGCCGGCGGACGACCGATAGAGAAGGGATAATTGTTATCGTTGGCCACCAACACCCGATTGGCATCAAGGACGAGCACATCCTCGATTGTTTCGAATGTCATCGAATACACTTTGTTGCCATCACCATTTAGATCAGATGGATCTTGAATTGTCAAGAGATTAGCGATTTCCTGCTTAGGGAAGAATCCCTGGGCATCTTTTTGGGAGATATCAATTTTGAACAGCTTCTTGAACCCGTTTAGATTAGCCTGGCTGCCATCGCGTTCAATTACGATAAATTCGCGATCATTAATAGGCGTAAAGTCGCCGATAGCATGAGTTGCCTTATCCATGCGGTAGAAGCCGGCAAGACCAGTGAACTTTTTCGATTCCACGTCAAAGCGATACACCCTCAGTGAGCCAGCCGGGTCACCGTTAACGGTCTTTTCCAATAGGGGATAAAGGGTTTTGCCGTCGGGGCTGCCGGCCAGCCCCTCATAGCCACCGGAGCGACCCAAGTTAGCTGATACCAAATCATCGTAATACTGGGTGCTGGAATTAATGCCATAATCAGCAAGGTAGCGACTAGCCACCACTGCATTGCCAGTACCAGGGAAATCAGTAAAGAAACCATCAACGCCCAGATTGATAAATGCGCGATATTCAGCGGCTACATTGCCGTTGTAAGAGCTGGGCAGGGAATAGGGATCATCGCGCAAAGTGTAAAGATGAACAAACAAGCCTGCGGTATGGGCGTCAGTCACAAGGCTGGTGGGAGCGCCAACCACGGTATCTGCATCGCTGAATTGTCCATCTTTATTCAGATCATCACGAACGCCATCCTTATTGGCATCAACGAAAGACATAGGCAGGATGCGCCCCTTATTAGGTCCGATGCCATCGGCATAGGCTTTAATCGAGGCCAGGCCTTCAGGTGTGGCTAGACTGGAGTAAGTTCGGCTATCGTTTGCCAGCACAAAGTCGTAGGGCTTGCCGCTACCACCAAACAATTGAACCAAGGGTACATCAATGCCTGCCGTAGGCATGATGGAGCTACTTAACTGCTTAAGATTGGCCACCTCGAAAGACTGAATGACAACCCTGCTAGGATCAGTGAAGCTATTAGCCTTAAGGGTGTCAACTAGGATCTGGCTGGTATTTTTATTGATCAGGGTTGTCCCGTCCAGAAGCTTGCCATCAAGAAGGAAAAAGCTAGGGTGCTTGGTTTCGGGATAAATGCCAATCTTGCGCCCCGTCTCTCTCTCCACATCCTTCACGAGTTGGATTACCTCGCTTAGGGTGGGAACTTTGAGCTTGTCATTGTCAAACTCGGTGCCACGCAAGGCGGGAATCCGCTCAATAGCATTGAGCTGCTTCACTTCAGCAAGTGTAAAATCTTCTGCATACCAACCACCCCTAAGCACACCATCCAACATTTTGACAGTAAGACGGTCGGCAAATTCAGGTCGCTTATAGACATCAGTACTGGTGTCGGTAGTGTTCAGTACAGGGGCACCATTGGCATCACGCAGGATGGCACCATTGGCATCAAGCTGCACAACGGCAAGCATCGGTTCGTGGCGAGCGATCAGCACACCATCCTTGGTAACCACCAAATCAGGCTCGATGAAATCAGCACCCTTGGCAATGGCAAGTTTGTATGCTTCCAGCGTGTGTTCAGGCCGGGAACCGCTGTCGCCACGATGGCCGATTACGATCGGAGCCTTGCCTGAGAGCGTGTCAAATTTAGGAACAGAGCGTGCTAATGGATTCTGAGGGGAGCGCACCTGAGAATCAGCCAACTGGTCACGAACAAGATCACCAGTACCCGGAAAATCGGTGAAGAAACCATCAACCCCAAGATTGATAAAAGTAGTGAACTCATTCTGGGGGTTGCCAGCATAATTGCTGGCTTGATAGCGTGCTTCATCACGGAAAGTATAGGCATGTACAAACAAGCCTTTATCATGGGCATTGTCAACCAATGAACTGGGGGTGGCCAGCACACGATCCTGACCATTGATCACGCCATCGGCGTTGAGGTCATCGGCTTTTCCGTCAGCATTGGCGTCTACAATCTTTGTAGACAGAATCATCGGCTTCCAAGGGCCTATGCCATCGGCATAGCTTGCAATTTCCGCCAATCCGGAGACAGTCTGCAGATCTGCATAGGTGCGCTTATCACCACTAACGGTAAAGTCATAGGGGCGGGCATTAACATCCGCATAGATAAGAGATCCATCATTAGCAATATCATAGGCGTCAAGGAGTTGCACCAAAGGCAGATTAAGCCCTGCTTTCGGCATCAGCGTGGCATTAAGCTCTTTGAGGTTAGCAACCTCAAATGATTGGATAAAAATACGGTTTGGATCTGTAAATTGCTGCTGCTTGAGCACATCAATCAGCTTTTCTTCCAGGGAAAGCCCTAGGGCATCATGGTAGGTGGGATGCTTTGTCTCAGGATAAATACCCACCGCCTTGCCAGTTACAGCTTCCATTTCCTTTACTAGGGAAATGATCTCAGCAAGGGTGGGCACCTCAAATGATTGGTTGAACACCTGAGTGCGGAAGCCTTGGGGCATCACGGCACGCAGGGTCTTGATTTCAGCGAGTGTGAAATCGGAAGCGAAGAAACCCTCCTCCGGAACGCCATCAACAATTTTTGTAGTTTTACGCGCTGCAAACTCCGGGCGAGATGCCACATCAGTGGTATTTATCAGGTTCGGCTCATGCCGGGCAATGAGCTGGCCATCCTTGGTGGCCACCAGATCTGGCTCAATAAAATCTGCTCCCCTCAAGATGGCTAACCGGTAGGCCTCCAGGGTGTGCTCAGGCAGCTCGCCACTGGCACCGCGATGGCCGATGATTATGGGTGGCTGGCCTTTGAGCGTGTCAAAACTACGGG
>CANHSW010000124.1 GCA_947463165.1 Cyanobacteriota bacterium | reverse complement strand
ACTGGAGGCCATAGATCAGTCTCTGTTTCGCCGCGAAATAGTGATTCCCTTCCTAGTAGGAAGACTATTACTGATGGCTGTCATGATTTACTTCTTTATCTTGGCAAGTCAGGCACTGCAATAAGAACAGGCCACAAGATCATCCATCCCACTACCGTGAATCCAAAGCAAGACAAGCACTGAGATTAGCAAATTCACCCAATCATGGAGAAAAAATCCAATGACTAGCCTTGTTCAAGTTCAAGAAATTGAAAAGAATTTCCCCCTGAGCGGTGGGGGCAACTACCTGGCACTGCAGGGCATTGATCTGCAGATCCAAAAAGGGGAATTCATCTCCCTGATCGGCCATTCCGGTTGTGGTAAGAGCACCCTGCTCAACATGATTGCCGGCCTGGATCTGCCTACCGCTGGCACGGTACTGCTCGATGGCGAAACGGTGCAGCGCCCCGGTCCAGACAAGATGGTGGTGTTTCAAAACTATTCCTTGCTGCCCTGGCTCACGGTGCGGCAGAACATCAGCCTGGCCGTAGATGAGGTGATGCCAACTATCTCCCGCCAGGAGAGAGAAGCGGTAATTGATGAGCACATCGCCATGGTGGGGCTCAGCCATGCGGTGGACAAACTGCCGCTGCAGCTATCCGGTGGCATGCGCCAGCGGGTGGCCATCGCCCGGGCCCTGGCGATCAAGCCCAAGCTGCTCTTACTTGATGAACCGTTCGGGGCCCTAGATGCCCTAACCAGGGGCAATCTGCAGGAGAAACTGATGCAGATCTGCAATGAGCATCAACTCACCGCGGTGATGGTTACCCACGACGTAGACGAAGCTGTATTGCTTTCCGACCGTATTGTGATGCTCACCAATGGGCCTGGATCGAAGATTGGTGACATTTTAACCGTTGACATTCCCCGGCCGCGCAAGCGCTTAGAAGTTGTCCATCATCCCAGCTACTACAGCCTGCGATCGGAAATCATCTACTTCCTTAATCGCCAGAAACGGGTGAAGCAATGGCAGGCCAAGCCCCACAAAACGTTGGCCCGTCATGGCCTGGAGAAAGTTAATCTAGATCTGGGCTTCATTCCACTAGCCGCCTGTGCCCCATTAGCGGTAGCCGAAGCCAAGGGATTTTTTAGCAAGCATGGCCTCGACGAGGTACAGCTGGTGCGTGAAACTAGCTGGCGGGGGGTTACAGATGGCTTGGTGGATAGCACATTGGATGCGGCCTTAATGCCCTCTGGTATGCCCACCTGGATGACGGCGGGTGGCCATGGTGGTCCGCCCCTGCCGATCGTGACAGCGCTTACCTTGAGCCGCAACGGTAATGGAATCACCTTGGCTACGCGTATTGCCCAACAAGGGGTGAGCACGGTTGCTGAATATCGCGATTACCTGCTGAGAACTAATCGGGAAAGCCACCAGCTTGGGATTGTGCATCCAGCATCTATGCACAATCTGCTGTTGCGTTATTGGTTGGCATCGAATGGGATCGATCCAGATCGCGACGTGCATCTGCAAACCCTGCCGCCAGCCCAGATGCTCGCCGACCTAAAGGATGGCTCAATCGATGGTTACTGCGTGGGTGAACCATGGAATTGGCGGGCGGAACAGGAGGGCCACGGCTTCCCTATCGTTGGCGACCTGGATATCTGGTCGGGTCACCCCGGCAAGGTACTGGGGGTGCGTGAGGATTGGGCATTGAGCTATCCCAATACCCACATCGCCTTAACTAAGGCATTGTTGGAAGCCTGCCGCTATTGCGCCGATCCTGCCCACTGGAGTGAGTTGAGCGAGTTACTTAGCGACCGCCGCTATCTGGGCATGAAGCAGGAGCTGATTCGCTTCGGTAACGCAAGCGATGATAATAGCCAGGAGTCATCGCCCCACAGCCTATTTTTTGGCCCTGCGGTAAACAGACCAAGCCGCAGCGAACACCTTTGGATTCTCACCCAGCTGGCCCGCTGGAGTGAAATCCCCTTCCCGCGTAACTATGTGGAAATCCTGGAGCGTATCTGTGCGGTAAGTGTGTATAGCACTGCGGCTCGGGAGCTGGGCTTAGATGACGTCTCCTACCAGCGGGGTGGTATCGAACTGTTTGACGGAGTGGCCTTCAACGCAGACGACCCGATCTCCTATCTCAACCAACTTTCTATTCATAAGGATTTTTGCGTGGCCGAAATCCCACTTAAACCAGCAAGGGCAATGAAGGCATAACCACACGCCGAGTGCCATGGCGGCGTGAGAATTTATTTGATCATCGCTCAGGTCTTCCAGAGTCTCATTGGTAGCCTACCGTTTTTTAATTACCCTTCATTCCCATCATGACACTTGCTTCCAACAAAGGTACTGGAGTTCTTAGCTCACAGACCACCATCACACCACTTTTTTTGCACTTTAAAAACCTTAACAAGGTATACCCCACCCCCAATGGGCCCTATTCGGTGCTCGAAAATGTGAATTTGGAGGTTAATTCAGGCGAATTCATCTGTGTGATTGGCCATTCTGGCTGTGGCAAATCAACCCTGCTGAATATGGTGTCTGGCTTTGCTAAGCCCTCCAGCGGCGAGGTTTTGCTGCATGGCGTGCCAATCAAAAAGCCTGGACCAGACCGGATGGTGGTATTCCAGGGCTATGCGCTCTTACCATGGATGACGGCCTACGAAAACGTAGCCCTGGCGATTGACTCGGTAAAGCCTAATCTATCCCAGCAACAAAGAAGAGATATTGCCATGGAGCATTTAGAAATGGTAGGTCTCACGGCGGCAGCAAACAAGTGCATAACTCAAATATCCGGAGGCATGAAGCAACGGGTGGCAATTGCCAGAGCCCTGGCAATTAGACCAGAAGTGCTAATCCTTGACGAGCCATTTGGAGCTCTTGATGCAATCACCAAGGAAGAGCTTCAAGAAGAGCTACTGAAAATCTGGAACACTCAAAAGTGCACGGTACTAATGATTACCCACGACATTGACGAGGCTTTATTTCTAGCCGATCGGCTGGTGATGATGACCAATGGTCCGGCAGCTGGTATTGGCGAAGTGATGGCGATTGACTTTCCAAGGCCACGAAACCGGGAGGATATCATGGAGGATCCTCGCTACTACGAGCTGCGCAATCGAGCCCTGGATTTTCTTTACAATCGCTTTGCTCACGACGATACCTGAGCTGATGGCCAGCCGCAAAAGCTTTACGGCCTGCGGCTGGCCCATGCACTCGCCGCGACGAAGCTCGCCCCTGGTCAATGGGTATCAATACTTAGAAGCAGGCACGAAAATATGACAGCCACTAGGTTTTTGGTCAGCCCAGGGGCTGGATAGATCACATTTGCTTTTCACTCCCATAGGAACCATCACTGTCAGTGACACCCAACTCCCCTGGACAATCCCTAGGCTTCTTCGATCGTGACCCCTTCGTCTTGATGTGATGACCGTCTCCTTCGTTCAGACGGCCTGGTTGGTGCCCATTTATCCGCTGCTGGCATCCCTGCTCTCGTTTCTCTGGTCTCCTGGCCTGATCGCACGCACGGGCCCTCGCCCCTGTGGCTATCTCAACCTGGTCATGGTTAGCGTGGCTTTTGTCCACAGCACATTGGCCTTGGTAGGGCTGCATACCAATGCCGCAGCCGGTGCAGATGCCCTATACAAGCCACTCAGCTTCACCTGGACTTGGCTAAATACCGCCGGCTTAAAGGTGGGCTTTGATGGCTTGATCAGTGAGCCAGCCCTGATTGCCATGACGGTGATTACCGGCGTACACGTGCTCACACAGATCTATACCATTGGTTATTTGGAGTTAGACTGGGGCTGGCCACGCTTCTTTGCTTCACTCAGCTTTTTCGAGGCAGGTCTTTGCGCACTGGTGCTCACCGATTCAATATTCTTTAGCTATGTACTACTTGAGCTACTCACCCTTGGCACATATTTAATTGTTGGCACTTGGTATAACCAGCCCCTGGTGGTAAAGGGTGCCCGAGATGCTTTTCTTACCAAGCGCATCGGTGACCTGGTGCTGTTGGCTGGCTTGATCGCCCTACTGCCAATTACGGGCAGCTGGAATTTCCACGACCTGGCCAGCTGGGCGGCCACCCAAGCCGGCGGCAGCTATGTGCAACAGCTGGGCTACACCGCCCTGGTGCTGGCTCTGGTGGCCGGGCCAATGGGTAAGTGTGCCCAAATTCCTCTGCACCTGTGGCTGGATGAAGCCATGGAGGGCCCCCTGCCCTCCACCGTGCTGCGCAACTCGGTGGTGGTGGCCGGCGGTGCCTGGTTGTTACTGCGGCTTGAACCCCTAATCGCCCTGAGCCCAATCGCCCAGCTGGTGCTGGTGGTTGTCGGTGGCACCACGGCCCTGGTGGGTGCCTTGATTGCCCTGGCCCAGATCGATGTCAAGCGAGCCCTGTCGTTTCTGGTGAGCAGCTGGATGGGGCTGCTGTTCATGGCTGTAGGCCTCGGTGGCTTCAGCGTCGCCGATCACCTGCTGTTGGTGTACCCGCTGCCGATGGCCCTGCTGCTGATGTCGGTGGGAGCGGTGGTGATCAGCAATGTGACCCAAGACCTCACCCAACTCGGCGGACTCTGGAGCCGCAGGCCGCTGATGGGCCTCTGCTTCCTGGCAGGGGCCGCTGGCCTGATGGGCCTACCCCCATTCGGCGGATTTGCCGCCCTAAGGGAGCTACTCGCCCTTAGCGCCCATAGCTCCCAGCCCCTGCTGCTAGGGGGCGTTGTGCTGCTCACCAACGCCCTGATCAGCGCCGGCCTGATCCGCGTCTTCGGGCAGATCTGGGCTGGTACACCCACCAAGTTCACGCTGCGCTCGGCGGAGGTGCTCTGGTTGATGGTGCTACCCACCATGGCCCTGTTTGGCCTGGTGCTGCACCTGCCAATTCTGCTGGTGATCAACGGGGTGGTGCAGCTCAATCCACTGCCGGGCTGGGGACCATCGGCCCTGCCCCTGCTGGCCTCCACGCTTTTGGGAGGCGGCCTATCTGCCCTGTTTTATCTGCGGCCCCATCCCCTGGCCAACCTGCCCGCAGCCCTGGGGGGCCTTCAGTATTGGCTGGCCCACGATATGCAGACCGAGCGCTTCTACCAGCGCACTGTGGTGGGCTTGGTGTTGCAACTGGCAAGGCTGAGTGTCTGGTCTGAGCGCAGCTTGGTGGATGGTTTCAGTGGCTCCACCGGGGAAGCAGCCCTGCAGGGAGCCAAGCGTCTGAGTTTGACCACATCAGGGCGATCCCAGGCCTATGCCCTGTCACTGGTGCTGGGGGTACTGCTGATGGCCGCCTGGCTACTGGCCCGCCAACCCGCCCTGCCTGCCCTATCCGCCGCCCCCCTTTGAGCTCTGCCTACCGATGACCCTACTGCTGCTGCTGTTTATACCCCTGGCGGCGCTATTGGCCCTGCCGCTGCTGCCGGATCGCGCCCCACTTTGCCGCCGGGTGGCGGTGGCTGCCGCCTTGCTCCAACTCGGCTTGGCCCTACTGGCCTGGCGTTGGCCCCCCGCCGATATAACGCTGCCTTGGCTACCAAAACTGGCCCTAACTCTGCAGCTGGGCCTCGATGGGCTCAGCCTGCCCTTGATGTTGCTAACGGCTCTGATCACTGCCATGGCGATTCTGTCCACGCCAGCAGATCAGAGCCGCAGTCGCCTGTATTTCTCACTGCTGCTAGCCACCAACTTGGGTCTCAGCCTGGCCTTTCTGGCCGGCAACGCCCTGCTGTTCGTATTGGCCTACGAACTAATTTTGATTCCCACTACTTTGCTGGTGGCCAGTTTTGGGCGCGAACAAAGGGCCAGTGCCGCGATTCGCTTTCTAATCTTCAACGCCATCTCGGGCTTGCTGCTGCTGGGGGTGGTGCTGGCCCTGGGTTGGCTGCATCCGGGCGGCGTTAGCTTCGCCTATGCCGATCTGGCCGATCTCAATCTGGAGCCGCAACTGGCAATTTCACTGCTGGGCTTGCTATTGCTTGCCTTCGGCTTGAAGTTACCGCTGCTGCCATTACATGGCTGGCAGCCTGTCACCTATAGCCAGGCCCCCACGCCGGTGGCGATGCTTCTCAGCGGAGCTGTTTCCAAGTTGGCCGCCTATGGCCTAATGCGATTTGGCATCGGTATGTTGCCAGATGCCTGGCTATTTTGGGCGCCCTGGCTAGCGGCGATCGGTGCGGTAAGCGCCATCTACGGTGCTCTCAATGCCATAGCCCAAACCGATCTACGGCGACTGGTGGCCTACAGCTCGCTCGGCCACATGGGACTGCTGGCCCTTGCCCTAGCGGCCGCTACACCATTGAGTCTGCAGGGAGTTGTGGCTCAAATGTTGGCCCATGGCCTCATCATCGCCTTGCTGTTTTGCCTGGTGGGGGTTATCGAACGCCGCACCGGCACCGCAGCGATCGCCGAGCTTTCTGGCCTAATGAATCCCTACCGCGGTCTGCCCTTCACCATGGGGCTGTTTTTGCTAGGGCTGATGGCCGCAGCTGGGGTGCCGGGCCTGGCCGGTTTTGTTGCCGAATTGCTGGTT
>CANHSW010000123.1 GCA_947463165.1 Cyanobacteriota bacterium | reverse complement strand
TGCCGCTAAAAGCGCCGGCAAGCGTTGCGCCGGGTTGCCGCCGAACAGCCGGTCTACCCCCAGCAGCATCTCCAGGGCGCCGAGCATCGGCCGGCCCGCCACTTCGGCCATGGGTTCGAGGGGCAAGGTGATGTGGCCGCTCGATTCACCCCGGGGGGCATGAACCAGCCGCAGTTCAGTGCCGTTGAACAGCAATCCGATCGGGTGCTCCGTTTCCTTCAACAACCGCTCAAAGCGCTGCTGGGGCGTGGCATCCCAGCCGTTGCCCTCAGGGTTCCAGGGTGAATCGAAATCGCGGCCCCACTGGGGTTTGAGCGTGTCGCTGGCATCGCGCCACTGGGTGAGATCGAGCACCAGGCCCTGCAGCCCCTCCCCTTCCTGCTTGGGCACGCCATGGGTGGGGCGCAGGGTTTCGCCGTATTCGCTGAGCACCACCTCGGGCAGCGTCTCCAGTGCGCTGGCTTCAACCAGATCAGCCTCGCCCCAATCGAGTAACTCGGTGGCCAGTTGCTGGAAGCTGGCCACCACCTTCACGGGTTGGTCATTAAGCCCGTCGACCTCGTCCAGCAGCCCCTTGAGCTGCAGCTGCAGCGTGGAGATGTAGGCGGTGCTCTGGTTGGGCACCAGCTCCAATTTGGTGAGCACCGCCGGGGCCACCACCAGGCCCACGGGTTGCACCAGCCCGAGCCATTGCTCGTGGATCGCTTTGGTGGGGATGCCGTAGTAGGCCATCAGTTGGATTCCTCCTGGGGGCTGGAGGTAAGACGAAGCAAGAGCGCCTGGCGCAGGCGGCCGGCCATCTCCTTCAGCTCCAGGAGCTCCTCCGTGGAGGTGTCAAAGCCTGGATAGCGGTTCATCACACCTGATTGTGATAACGCCACGAGATCATGAGTTTTCCTGAATGTTTGCCCAAGCTGCAGTAAAAGCGCCTTGATGAGTTTCTCGACACACTGTTGGAGGTGATAAACATAGCCATCACGCATGCGAGAGGTGATCATGGCAACATCGAGTTCTGTCCAGTCCCAGTCACCTTCCGCTTTGGCGATCCACTCGTCTACCAAAGGGTTGCGCTCAGCCATAGAGCACCTCCCCGTGATCTAATGCCTCGCGAATGATCGGATCGCCCCAGCGGTAACGCGATTCGACATCCTCTGGGCGCCAGATCAAGAGATCCACTTTAAAACCGGGCCTGCAGGCTCTGCGGATTTCGCGGCTCTTGGCAAATGGCCTACCGTCATAGGGCATCACGACCAAGAAGTCCGCGTCGGACTCCACTCGGGAATCCCCTCGGGCCTGGGACCCGAACAGGATCACCTTCTCGGGGGCAAACTTCTCCACCAACTGCCTGGTGAATGCCTCAATGCCCTCACGCGTGACGATGCGCGTGCTTCGCAGGCCTTCAGGCAAGACATCTGAGTCAGCCATGGAGCACCTCGCCATGATCCATGGCATCGCGGATGAAGGGATCCCCCCAGGCGTAGCGCTGCACCAAGCGCTGGGCGAAGTCCTGCAGGGCCTCACTGGTCACCAGGGGCGCCCGACTCGCCGGAGGGGGGAGGGTCATGACTGTCATCTTGCCGGCACCTCCTGGGGCAATGCCCCCTGGGGCCAGAGGTAGATGGCACCGGCTGGCTCCACCCGGTGGGTCTGCAGCTCGAAGGTGCGGCGGATGCGCTCGGGCTCCCGCTCCAGATCACTGTCGATGGTTTGCAATCGCTCCTCCCAGTACTTGCGGTTGTCTTCCAGCTGGCGGCGTTCCTCCTTGATCCCGCCCAGATCCAGCAGCAGCTGATCGAGGTTTTCGTTGGTGCGGCTGCGGGTGCTGGTGATCCGTTTGCGTTGCTCCTCCAGCACGCGCACAAACCGGGCCACCTCATCGTCGGCCCGTTTGGCCAGCTTCAAGGCGGCGTCTTGACGGCGCTCATCCACCACCCGATCGAGGGCTTCGCGCAGCTGACCCACATCAGCGCTCAGGTGCGCTTGCAACGCAGCCGTCGCCGATTCCGGTGCTTCTAGCTGCAACTGGAGGGATTCTTTCAACTCCTTCATCGCCCGATCGCTCTTCTCCACGCTGAGCTTGCGCAGACGGCGGTTTGGATCCGCCGGATCCCACTCCGCCACCACGGCCAGCACTTCATCGTGCAGCCGCGCGGCGCCGTGGCCGTAGAGGCTCAGCCGGGCCAGCACGATCAGCTTGGCGGTGTCGTCGGCCGTGCCCAACACCGCGGCGCGGCTGAGCAGATCGCTCTGGAACCCACGCATCAGGAAGCGGTTGAGCAGCCGCATCACCAGCGGGTGCTCCAGGTGCAGGTGCACCCGATCGGCGTTCACCTCCTGCGGATCCTGAAACACCACCGGCTGCAGCTGCGTCTCCTGGCGCCACTGCCACAGCTTTTGGCCTGGCTGCCGCGGTGGCCTGAGCGCATCGAGCACATCGCCCCAGGCGGCTTCGCCATCCGGCAACCGGTCGGCGCTGGGGAACTCCCAGATGGCCCGATCGGGATCTGCGACCGCCTGGACGGGATCGCGGGGGATCAGCGCCAGCTTCTGGTTGCCGTTGCGCTCTCCGCTGAGCCGCAGGCTGGTGTTGAGGGCATGGCGAAACTGGGCGCGGCTGAAGTTCAACCACTTGGTGGAACGACTCAGATACCCCTCCAACGTGCTCACCTGCTTCTGAAGATCCCCTTTGCGTTCGCGGCTGCCCTCCAGCTCTTCATCGAGCAGCGCCCGGGTGAGCCGCAGGTCTTCCTCCTGATCCAGGCCCTTGATCTCAGCGATGGTTCGCGCCAGCGCCGTGGGGTTGATGCCCTTGGCCAGCAGGTCGTTGAGCTTGCGGATCACCACCGGCGGCAGACAGCCCAGCTCTCTGCGGATCTGGTCGGTCTTGCGCACCACCGTGTCGAGCACGGTGTCTTCCGGGCGCTGGGGCAGCACGAAGTAGTGGCAGAACACCTGCGGGGCGCGCTGCAGGGTGCGGTCGATGCGGCCGTTGCGCTGCTCCATCCGGCCCGGATTCCAGGGCACATCGAAGTGCACCAGGCGTTTGCAGTGGTTCTGCAGGTTCACACCTTCCCGCGCCGCATCGGTGGCGATCAGGATTCGCAGGGGATCGGCATCGGGCGGGCTGTTGAAGCTGCGCTTGATCGCCTCGCGCTTTTCATCCCCGATGCCGCCATGGAAGGTGGCGATGCGGGCCTGGGCCTGATCGCTCTCCGCGATCAATTCGCGCACGCGCCGCTCCAGCCAGTCCTTGGTGTCTGCGTATTCGGTGAAGATCAGCAGGCGCTCGCCGGCCCATTCCGCACCTTGCTGCCCCAGTTGAGGGCAGAGGTGCTGGCGGATCAGCTGCTCCAGGCGCTGCACTCGGCTGTCGGCCTCGTAGTGGGCTGCTTCGGCGATCGTCTGCATCTGGCGGAGCAACTTCCATTCCTCCTCGCTGGCTTCCAGCGCCGAGCGCACCGCCGCCTCGTGCTGGGCATCGGCCTCCTGCAGCAGCTCCTCCTCATTTCCTTCGGCGCGATCGTCGTCGCCATCGATGGAGCCCTGCAGCAGATCGAGAGCTTCGAGCCGCACCTGCCGCTGTTTGCCGGCCTTGGCGGTTCGTTTTTCCAGGGTGTTCATATGCACCCGCAAGGTGCGATCGAAGGCCGCGATCGAGCTCAGCAGGCGCTTCTGCAGGTTGGAGATCACCAGGTTTTCAGCGGCGCGCTCGCGCTTGCCGGCGCTCACCAGCCGCTGGTTGCGCAGTTCCCGATAGCGGCTGAGCAGCTCGGCCAGCTTGATCTCCGGGGTATCCGGCGGTAGGCCATCGATCACCTCTGGCACCACCAATCGCTCGGGCAGCTCCACGCCGATCTGGCGCAGGTCTTCCTTGAGCCGCCGCACCATCACGTCCTCCAGGTCTTGCTTGCGAACCGCCACGCCGCGGCAGAAGCGGGTGGGATCGAGGATCTCCAGCAGGGCCGAGAAGCTGTTGCTGTGGCCGTTGTGGGGCGTGGCCGAGAGAAACAGCTTGTGCTCGAAGCGCCGCGCCTGATCACGGATCGCCCGGGTGAGCTTGGAATCGATCGCGAACTTCGAGCCGCTGGCCGGAGCGGCGTTGTGGGCCTCATCAAGGATCAGCAACGCCTGCTTGCCCTCATCGCCGAGCCAGTCGCGCAGGGGGCCGGCATAGGCCTCATCGCGCACCAGCGCCTGGCTGATGATGAAGCGGGTGTGGGTGGCCCAGGGGTTGATGCCCCAGCCCCGCTGCCGCCGCATCTCGGTGATGTATTGCCGGTCCATCACCGCAAAGCTCAGCCCGAAGCGGCTCTCCATTTCCCCCTTCCACTGCAGCACCACCGACGGCGGCGCCACCACCACCACCCGGTGCACCTTCTGGCGCAGCAGTAGCTCTCGCATGATCAAGCCTGCCTCGATCGTCTTGCCCAGGCCCACGTCATCGGCGATGAACAGGCTCACCCGCGGCATGCGCAGCGCCTTGCGCAACGGTTCGAGCTGGTAGGGCTTCACATCGATCCCGGCCCGCAGCGGCGCCTGAAACAGCCCCGGATCGGTGCTGGTCACGCAGTTCCAGCGCAGGGTGTTCAGGTAGCTGCCGAACACCTGAGGGTCGTCGAAGCCCCGCTGGCCCACCGTGTCCCAAGTGGTTTCGCCCAGCACCTGGGCATCCACCTCCCGCTGCCAGAACACCTCCAGCCGTTGGCCGTTGGCGTCGTCGTCGAGGCAGGCCATCCGCACCACCATGTCGCCCTCAGGGTGCTCGGCGGGCTCCACCTCTTCCACCAGCCAGCGGTGGCTACGGCAGTAGACCACGCAGCCGGCGCTGGGAATGGGGGTGGCCTCGGCTATCGCGGTGTTCATCTTTACGGCGCCTGTCGGGTCAGCACAGGCATCAAGGGCTGATGGCTCTGACGCCAGTCTGCACCCAATAGAAGCCGGATTGCAGCACCACAACAACACCTTGATCCCTTGGCCTTGGAACTATGCACAGGGCGCATAATTTCGACGCTCCCGCTATCCACATCGGATTGAGCAGCGGAAGGCAGGGCGGGTGCTGAGAAGCTCATCACTGTTCCTCCTCAGCCAGCTCGGTTTCGACGAGCCGCGCCTCCCCCGCCTGCTCCACCCGCTGCTGCAAGGTGCGGATCAGATGCCGGGCCTCGCGGCTGCTGCCCACCTGCCCCTGCGGCAGCAGCAGCCACAGCTGCTCCATCAGATGGGGTTGCTCGGGATGGGGCACCAGGCTCTGGGCCTGGATCCAGCCTGGATCCACCAGCCCCGGGCAGAGCGGCATCGCCAGCTGGCGATCGCCCATGCGCTTCAGCCAGGAGGGCAGGTCCTGGCTGCTGTTCGGCTGCTGCTCCACCTGGAAGCCATGGCAGGCCATCACCTCGTGCAGCAGCGGTGTGACGCTGCGGCTGGGCAGCAGCACCCTGCGGGGTGTGGATTCGTCTGGAGCGGCGGGAGGGTGGCTCACCAGCTGCAGCGGCAACACCCCCAGCGGCACCGTGATTACACCGTTCCAACTAGGGAGGCACTCGCCGGCCAAAACCCGTGGATGGCACCAAGACGACACGATCGCCCCATCGAGCAAGGCCTGCTTCAGCAGCAGCGCCCACTGCCGCGAAGACCGGAAGCGCGGCGGCACCGGTTGCACGCTCACCATCCCCGCCAGCAGCGGCTGATGCAAGGGGTCGGTGGCGACCCGCAGCAGGCCATCCATCAACCGGTGGGCCCGGTAGGCCAGCCGCAGCAGCCGCAGGCTCTCATTGCTGCCATACCGCAGAACGCTGGCCCCACGCCTTGGCTGCAGCCGGAACTGCTCGCCCATCAGGGCGGCGCTGCGGCAGACGGTGCTCTGGTGCATCGCCAAGGCGCGGGCTGCCTTGGTCTGCGATCCGGTGAGCTCCAGCAGATCGAGCACATGCAGATGCTCGAGGGGCTGCGGCGGGGCGTAGACGGGGCCAGGGCGTCGCCTTGACGGCAGGCAATCTTGAACGGTGCTGGAGTAGGCCATAGAAGGCTGTTGATCCGTAGGGGCCCAGCGTCAACAAGCCCCGCCATGATCTATACAGTTCACGTGCGAAAGACTTCAGGCATCCCACCGCCGATCCCGCTTGCCCTCCGCCACCGCGGTGCCGTTGCGCTGCCATCTGCTGATCGGCCCGCCCGCCAGCGGTAAGACCACCCTGGCCAGAACCCTGGCGCCCCTGCTCACCGCCCCCGGTGAACCGCCGGCCCTGCTGCTCTCCACCGATGCGATCCGCGCCGAGGTGTTTGGCGATGCTGCCGTGCAGGGCCCCTGGATCGACATCCAACAGCGGCTGCAGCGGCGGCTGATCGAGGCCGTGGCGGCCGGAATTCCGGTGATCATCGATGCCACCCATGCCCGCCGCCCCTGGCGCCTGGCCATCACCCAGGCCCTGCTGCTGCCGGCGCCGGTGGAGTGGATCGGCTGGTGGCTCTACACCTCCTTACCCACCTGCCTGGAGTGGAACCGCCGGCGCGAGCGTC
>CANHSW010000122.1 GCA_947463165.1 Cyanobacteriota bacterium | reverse complement strand
TTTTACACCCTGGGCAGTGCAGGAAGCTGGACGCAAGCCCAGGCCCAGGCAGTTAGCCTAGGCGGAAACCTGGTTACCGTTAACGACGCCGCAGAAAACCAATTCCTGGTAAATACCCTTGGCGGCGCCGAAAGATTATGGATTGGCCTTACCGACGAAGTGACCGAAGGCGTATTCAGATGGGCAAATGGAGAGGCAATTACCTATACCAACTTCGCCCGAAATCAACCAGATAATTTTCGTGGCTTAGAAGATTACGTAGAAATCAATTTTAACGGCCCTGGAATCTGGAACGATCTTCCGGGAGGCGAGTTCTTTAGAGGTATCATCGAAATCGACAATTCCGCAGATACACTTGTGGGTGGACTAGGCAGCGACACCCTGACGGGAGGGCTCGGCAACGATGTATTCAAATACACCACCGCGACGGAATCTGCGGCTGGCGTTACCAGCCGAGATACGATCACCGACTTCCAACTTGGCGCTGACAAGCTGGACCTGGGGGCAATCGATGCCAACTCCTTGTTTGCACTTGATCAAGCCTTCAGCTTCCTCGGCAACAGTGCCACATTTACGAGTGCAGGCCAACTCCGCTACCAAGTAACCGGAGTCAATCTGTTCTTGTTCGGCAACATCGATGCAAACTTCGCCACCTCGGAGTTTGAACTGCAGCTGTCGGGCCTGGCCAACATCACCGCATCAGACATAATCCTCTAAATTAGTTAAACAACTGCCAGGGGAGGCTGCAAATGCACCTCCCCCATTTGTTTACGCCGGTAACCCGAGCCCATGAACTCGACTGGGAGAACAATGCATATTCTTAGCTTATATTCCCGTTCAAAATATTTATCCCAGCGAGTAGGGGCCGCTGAAACACCTGCCAGCGAATCAGGAGCCCCCAGTTTGTGTAGCCATGACCATGCCGACTGCGGGTTGGCCGCGCCTGGGCCGCAATAATGCATCACGCAAGGTCAATGCCCACAAAAATACTACGATTTTCCTAGGCGTCACCGCAGCCAAACCCCACGCCAGGAAACCGTCAAATGTCTACTCAAAAGATGTCTACTCGGCAAATACCTACTCAAAAAATTTCTACTCAGCAAATATCCACTTTTAAGCTGCTCAACGATTCACTTTGCGCAGCTGTTAACGGTGGCATCGACACGGCAGGATCGACAACTGGCATAGTCCCACTCAGTTCGATCGCCGTTGGAGAACCCAACCCCTCCGCCCCAGGAGGATGCCTGCCACCAATCCAAGGAGGATGCCATCGACCTGGAGGCTGGCGATGGCATTGGGGACAAACCTTTCCCAGGCACAAACCAGACGGGATTTCTTAGATAATGCATTAACAGTTTAATTGCTCCCAAAACAGCTGGTGCCCCTCCCAAATCATCAAAGCAGATACCTATTACCACCGTGCAGCTATCTGCACAGATGAACTAAACCGCCTCACTCACTCCAAACAAACCGATCAAGGCGCACCTGGAAAATTGGTCATTCAGCTAGCGCCAGCGAAGGGCAAGCAAGCGGCTGCGCAATTTATCTCGCCACGAGATCGGCGAGACTCGCAGTTGTTCTAACTGTCCCAACAACCAAGATTATTATAACCACGATTCCGAACAGCTAGCCCTGGCCAGCCAAACAGATCACTTACCTGGCGGCTCTTTTGACGCCTTTCCCTTAGGAAAGCCCTGGCAAATCCGAGCCACTGTCCCAGCCACTGCCAAGAGCCACTGACAAGAGCAACTGCCAAGAGCCCATGCCAAGGGGCCCTGACACTCAAAACTTCTCCGGTTGCAGGGTCCCAGAGCTGAAGGTCTTCCAGAGCCTGCTTGGCGGGATTGCAATCATCGAATCACGCATCGCAAATTACGGACATCAAGTTACCTGGGCAGCATCATATGGACAGCATTACCGAGGCAATATTACCCAACAAAATTATCGCCAGCACCTATTGATCGGCTATTGATCGGCAAGGGCATTACTTGCCTGTGCTTGCCAAGCGGCAGGTTGGGCGCGGACGATGGCCCTGAATCCATTCGTACTTCTGGTCATGCCTGCCGAACGCTCCTTTGTTGCCATCAAGCCCGATGGCGTGCAGCGCGGTCTGGTGGGTGAAATCATCGGCCGCTTTGAGCGCAAGGGCTTCAAACTCGTGGGTCTCAAGCAGCTCACCCCCAGCCGCGAGCTGGCCGAGAGTCATTACGGCGTGCATAGCGAGCGGCCCTTCTTCGCCGGCCTGGTGGAATTCATCACCAGTGGCCCGGTGGTGGCGATGGTGTGGGAGGGCGATGGCGTGATTGCCAGCGCCCGCAAGTTGATCGGCGCCACCAAGCCCCTGGAGGCCGAGCCCGGCACGATCCGCGGCGATCTGGCGATCAACATCGGCCGCAACGTGATCCACGGCTCCGACGCCCCCGAAACCGCCGCATTTGAGATCGGCCTCTGGTTCCAGCCTTCTGAACTGAGTGACTGGACCCCCGCCGACCAGGTGTGGCGCGTAGAGGGCTGATCCGCCCAGCGTTTAGCTAGACGCTCAGCCAAAGCGATCCCAGCGGAATGGCGCCAACAGCCGCTCGGCTTGCCCGGCGGCGAGATCGCCGGGCAGCTCCGCCGGCACCAGCAGCCCCGCCAGCAGCTCGGCGGTGATCGCCGCCAGCAGTACGCCGTTGCGGTGATGGCCGCAGGCCAACAGCAGTCCATCAATCGGGCTGGCCCCCAGCAGCGGCCCTTCGTCGGGGCTGCAGGGACGAAACCCCCACCAGCGCTCCATCGGCGGCCAGCCGGCGGCCTCCGGCAACAGGGCGCTGATGCCCTCCTGCAGCTGCCGCTGACCCGCCGGGGTAAGCCCCTCGCGGAAGCCTGCCTCCGGCTCGCTGGTGGCCCCCACCACCACCAGCCCGTCCTCCCGGGGCACCAGGTAGGTGCCCGGCCCAAAAATCACCCGCCGCAGGGCCCCGATCGGCCCCTGCAGCGACAACATCTGACCCTTCACCGGCCGGATCGGCAACTGGGGCAACAGCTGGGCACTCCAGGCGCCGCAGGCGAGCACGGCTGCAGCGCAGGGCAGGGTCAGCTCCTGGCCATCGGCCCGTCGCAACCGCACCGCCTGCAGCTGCCTGCCGGCAGCGGTCGCGGCCCCGGCCAGCCCCGGGTCATCGCCAGCCTCCTGGGCTTCGCCGGCGCTGCAGGCCCCGCCGGGCGCCGTGATCAGCTCCAGCAGCTCGCTGCCCTCCTCAAAGCGCACGCCGCAGTTCACGCAGGCCCGCTCCAGGGCGCGCATCAGCCGGCGGCGGTTGTCGATTTGACCGTCTTGGCCAAACAGCAAACCGGCCTGCCAATGGCCCGCCAGGCCCGGCAGCTGCCGCTGCAGCTCGGCCCGATCCAGGGCTTCCCCCCAGGCGGCGGTGGGATAGGCGTCGCGCTCAGCCGCAGTGGCGAAGGGCACCACGATGCCGCAAAACCTGAGGCCGCAGGCCAAGCCGCTATCGGCCTCCACCTGGGCCACCCAGGCAGGAATCTGCGCCAAACTGGCCTGGCCCAGGGCCAGCAGCGGCCCCGCCAGGCCCTCGGCGTGGGGGGCCAACATGCCGGCCGCCACAAAACCAGCCGCCTCGCTGCGGCGGCGGCTGAGCACCAGCACCGCCTGGCCCCGACGGGCCAACTGGTGGGCGATGGCCAGGCCGATCAAGCCGCCGCCCAGGATCAGCACCGGCTGCTGCTGGCTAACGGAGCTGCGGACAGGGGAAGTCGACACCGGCGGCGATGGGCTAGGGGAGGGGCCGGCCTTAGCCGACAGCAATTCGATTCAAGAGGGCGGGGTCCACGAGCCTGACCCTGGCCACTCTTCCATAGGATTCCAGCAAGACAGCAGCTGGAGACACAGATGGCGGGCACCGCCGCGGCGCAGGCCGATTGGGAGGCCGTGATCGGCCTGGAAACCCACGTGCAGCTGGGTACCGAGAGCAAAATCTTCACCAGTGCCTCCACCGCCTTCGGGGACGACCCCAACACCCACATCGATCCGGTGGTCTGCGGTCTGCCGGGCACCCTGCCGGTGCTGAACCAAAAGGTGCTGGAGTATGCGGTGAAGGCCGCCATGGCCCTGAACCTCAATATCGCTGAGCACAGCAAATTCGACCGCAAACAATACTTCTACCCTGATCTACCAAAAAACTACCAAATCTCCCAATACGACGAGCCGATTGCAGAAGAGGGCTGGATCGAAGTTGAGGTGGCCGAAAAGGGCAAGGAAACCTACCTCAAAAAGATTGGCATCGAGCGCCTGCACATGGAGGAAGATGCCGGTAAATTGGTGCATGCCGGCAGCGATCGCCTGGCCGGCAGCACCCACTCGCTGGTGGATTACAACCGTGCCGGCGTAGCTCTCGCCGAAATTGTCTCCAAGCCCGATCTGCGCACCGGCCGCGAAGCCGCCGAGTATGCCTCGGAGATTCGCCGGATCATGCGCTATCTAGGGGTGAGTGACGGCAACATGCAGGAGGGTTCCCTGCGCTGCGACGTGAATATCTCCGTGCGCCGCGGGCCCGATGCACCCTTCGGCACCAAGGTGGAGATCAAAAATATGAACTCCTTCTCGGCAATTCAGAGGGCCTGTGAATATGAAATTCAGCGCCAGATCAAGGCCTATGAAACCGGCGAGCCGGTGGTGCAGGAAACCCGCCTCTGGGACGAGAGCAAACAGCTCACCAAGAGCATGCGCAGCAAGGAGGGGGCCAGCGACTACCGCTACTTCCCCGATCCCGATCTCGGCCCCATTGAGGTGAGTAGCGAGCAGCGCGAGGGCTGGCGAGCCGAGCTGCCGGAACTGCCGGCCCAGAAGCGTCATCGCTATGCCGATCAACTGGGGCTATCCATCTATGACGCCCGCGTGCTCACCGAAGAACGGCAGATGGCTGAATACTTCGAAGCGGCCGTAGCCAGCGGCGCCGATGCCAAGGCAGTGGCCAACTGGGTGACCGGCGACATCGCCGCCCATGTGAATTCCAATCGCCTCAGCTACGAAACCCTGCCTCTCAAGCCCCAACAGCTTGCCGAGATGGTGCAGCTGATTGAAAACGGCACGATCAGCGGCAAGATCGCCAAGGAAATCCTGCCGGAGCTGCTGGCCCAGGGCGGCTCAGCCAAGGCGATCGTGGCCGAAAAGGGTCTGGGCATGATCAGTGATCCAGCGGCGATCGCAGCGATCGTGGCCGAATTGTTGGCGGCCCATCCCGCCGAAGTGGAGGCCTTCCGCGGCGGCAAGAACAAATTGCAGGGCTTCTTCGTGGGGCAGCTGATGAAGCGCACCGGTGGCAAAGCCGATCCCAAACTGGCCAACCAAATCCTGCTCCAAGCCCTACAGGGCTAAGTGCGGCAGATTGCCTATCGAGCAGGAGCGGGGCTAGGGCTGTTGACTACTGTCTAGTGTCTACTGAATACTGCCAGGCAGGCTGCCGCCTCCAGCTCTCCAGCAGCGGCGCCAGCGTCGCCAGGCCAGCGGGGTCGGCGACGGCGGCTCCGAGGGTGACCGCATCCACCCCCGCCGCCAGCCAGGGCTCCACATCGGCCGCGGCCAGGCCGCCAGCGGCAATGCAAAAGGGCAGGCAAGCGATCGGGGCTCGCAACCGGGCCCAATAATCTGGCCCGAGGCTGACTGCGGGGAAAAGTTTCACCAGCCGGCAACCCTGGTCGGCGGCGGCTTGCACCTCGCTGGGGCTAAATACGCCGGGCACCAACAACAGCTGAGCTTGCCGGGCGGCGCTGAGCAGTTCGAGCGAAAAGATGGGAGCCATGGCGTAGTGCAAGCCGGCCTCGCTCACCGCCGCTAAAGCCTCCAGGCTGGTCACCGATGCAGCCCCCAGCTTCACGCTGGGATGGCCAAGACGCAGCTGAATTACCTGCTCAACCCAGGCTGGATTGGGCGTCCAGGCAATTTCCACATGCACAAGCCCCAGATCGGCCAAAGCAGCCAAACGCCCCTGCAATTGCAGGGGCTGATCGGCCCGCAGCACCACCAACAGGGGTTGGCGCCGCAGGCCACAAATCAGGCTGTCAGAATCCAAAGCCGAGGTTGCGGATAGGCCAGCGGCTGGAGGACTGGGCGGCAATTCAGACGTATTCCGCTACCCGCACTTCGCAACGAATCAGCAACTCTTGCAGCTCTTCGGCATCAACTGTTTCCTTTTCCACCAGCAGTTCAGCTAGTTCATCGAGCACCGGACGGTTTTGGCTGAGCACCTCAGTGGCTCGGCGATAGGCATCGGCCACCAGTTGGCTCACCTCTTCGTCGATGGCGGCGGCTGTTTCTTCCGAAAAGTCGCGTTCAGCGGCGATATCGCGGCCCAGGAACATGCCCCCCTGGCTGCGGCCCAGGGAAACCGGCCCAAGCCGATCGCTCATGCCGAAGCGGGTCACCATCTGGCGGGCCACCCGGGCCACCTGCTGAAGGTCGTTGGAGGCACCGGTGGTGACTTCGTCTTCGCCGTAGACGATCTCTTCGGCTACCCGGCCCCCTAGGGCCACGGCCATCTGGTTCTGCAGATAGGCGCGGGAAT
>CANHSW010000121.1 GCA_947463165.1 Cyanobacteriota bacterium | reverse complement strand
GCCACCCTCGAAGACGAAGACCACGGCCTGCGCGAGGCGGCCGCCCGCGCCCTCGGCGAGCTGCGCGCCTTGGAGGCCGTGGCCCCCCTGCGGCGCCGCCTGGCCAGCGGCCCTGCTGTGGCCGGTGCCCAGCAGCCGGGTACGCCCCGCCTCCAGGAGCCCTGTGAAGCGCTCCTGGAGGCGCTCGGTGACATCGGCCAGGCCGACGGGGCTGTGGTGGCTGTGATCCAGCCGTTCGTGGACCACGAGCGACCGCTGATCCGCAGCGCCGCCTGCCGTGCGCTGCTGCAGCTCACCGGTGAACCCCGCTGGGGTCAACAGCTGGTGGACCTGCTGCAACACCAGCAGCTGCAGGTGCGCCGCGCCGCCTTGATGGATCTGGGGGCCGCCGGCTGGCGGCCTGCCCTGGGCCCGATCGCGGCCACCCTGGCGGAAAACAGCCTCAAACTGATCGCCCTGCGGGGGCTGGTGGAAAACGCCAGCGTCGCCGCCACCGTGGGCCCCGGGGTCGGAGCTTCGCCGCCCAGCTGGAACTCATTGGTGGCTGCCGAAACTGTGACCATTGGCGATGCTGTTGCCATTGCCGAAACAGTGGCCGCTGCCGAAACTGTGGCCGTTGCCGAAGCTGTGGCCATTTCTGAAACAGTGGCTGTGCTCGAGGCCATGGATGCTCTGCTCTGAGCTATGGACGCCCTGCCCTTGGCTGCCGCACCGTGAGCTCTCCTGCAGCGATACCCAGCTCCCAGCTGTTGCCAACCACCACCGCCGCCAGCACTCAATTCGAACAACGCACAATTCAGCCAACGTTCAATTCAGCCAACGCTCAATTCAGCCAACGTTCAATGCCGAAAGCGCTCAATTCCGCCGATGACCACTGTGATGGTTGACCCCAAGCGCACTGGCGATCCCCTGGTGGCATCGCTGGTGGAAGCCGTGCGGCGCGCCGATAGTGCCCTGGGGCTGCTCCAGGCCACCCAGGCCCTGGCCGCCGCCGGCCATCCCGATGGGGCCGCCTGCCTGGTGGAGGTGCTGGGCTTCAACAACCCCGGGGCGGCGGTGGCCGCCGTGGATGGTCTGATCGCCATCGGCGTGCCGGCCGTGGACACGATCCTGGCCAACCTTGATGGTTTCAACTACGGCGCCCGGGCCTGGACCGTAAGGGCCCTGGCCGGCATCGGCGATGTGCGCGGCCTCGATGTGCTGGAAGACGCCCTCGCCAGGGACATCGGCCCCAGTGTGCGCCGGGCCGCCGCCCGGGGCCTGGGCCAGCTGAACCTGGAGCCGCTGGCCGCCGGCGAGCGGCCGCCCATCGCCGAGCGCTGCCTGCAGGCCCTGGTGGCTGGCTGCAGCGACGGCGAATGGGTGGTGCGCTATGCCGTGGCGGTGGGGCTGGAAGCCCTGGCTCCGGCCTTGGTTCCGGCCCTGGCGCCCAGGGCCCCGATTAGCCAGTGCAGCCTCAATTCTGAACCCGTTTCGCGGTTGTTGGATGCCCTGCACGGGCTCAGCGACAACCTGGCGGAGGAGGCTCCCGTGGTGCGGTTGCGGGCCTGTCTCGCTCTGCAGAGGCTCCTGGCGATCCCGCAGCGGCAGGGAACCGATGGCTGAGCAGCGGCTGCTATTTGTTTGCCTCGGCAATATCTGCCGCTCGCCGGCCGCCGAGGGGGTGTTCCTGCACCTGCTGGCCCAAGAGGGTCTGGAGGATCAATTTGTGGTGGACAGCGCCGGCACGGGCGGCTGGCATGTGGGCAACCCGGCGGACCGGCGCATGCGGGCGGCGGCCGAGCGCCGCGGCATCCATCTGCTCAGCCGGGCCCGTCAAATTGAAACAGCTGATCTGCACCGCTTTGATCGGATTCTCACCATGGATGACGACAACCTGCGGGCGGTGCAGGCCCTGGCCCGCGGTCTGGATCGTCAGCCCCACCAACCCAAGGCCCCGATGGCACGCATTGAGCCGATCACCCGCTATTGCGGTCGTTTCCAGGTGAGGGATGTGCCGGACCCCTACTACGGCGGTGAGCAAGGCTTCGAGCAGGTGTTGGATCTGCTGGAGGATGCCTGCTTTGGCTTGCTGCAGCAGCTGCGCCGGGGCTGAGCTGGCCCTGGGGGAACAGGATTTCTGCTCCGATTCAGGCGGCTGGATCGGGCCAGGCCTCCTCAGGCACCCGCTCTCGAAAAAGATCCACCAGAGCTTGGATCACTGCTTCAATGCCGAGCCCATCGCTGACCAGTTCCACCGCGTCGTCAGCCATCAGCAGGGGTGACACCTCGCGGCTGGCATCGCGATGGTCGCGCTCGGCGATCTGGGCTTCCAGCTCATCGAGAGGCGGCACCGCGAAGCCCTGCCGCTCCAGGTCCAGCGCCCGCCGCCTGGCCCGCTCGGCCACGGTGGCGGTGAGAAACACCTTCAGATCGGCTCCGGGGAAAACAGCTGTGCCGATGTCGCGACCCTCGGCCACCAGCCCGCCCCGCTCTCCCATCGCCTGTTGCTGGTGGGTGAGGGCCTGGCGCACACAGCCATGGGCTGCCACCACCGACACCTGGGCGGTGACCTCAGGGCTGCGAATAGCAATGCTCACTTCATGGCCGTTGATGCTCACCAGTTGCTCGCCTTCTGGGCCATGGGAGAGCCGCAGGTCGAGGTTTTCCAGCAATGGGGCCACCGCAGCGGCCGCGGCCGGATCGGCCCCTTGGCTCAGCACCCACCAGGTGACGGCGCGATACATGGCACCGGTATCGAGGTAAATCAGCCCCAGCCGCCGCGCAAAAGCTCGGGTAACGGTGCTCTTGCCCGCCCCGGCGGGGCCATCAATGGCAACAATTGGAGCGCGAGCCATCAGCACGGTGTGATCGATGAGACGGGCGGGCCCGCAAAACACGGCCGCGGCCAGCAGGCTTACCCCACGGGGAGCAGCCAAGGGCAGCAGCGTGGCAGCTTGCACCAGCTCCACATAATCCACCATTAACCCGGCGGATTCCAGGCGCTGGCGGGTCTCCGCCACCAGCTTGTCGGTGGCAAGGTCAGCAGCATCAGCCTGAAATCGCTGTCGTATAGCCGCCAGGGTTCGGGGCAGGGCCAGGGCCAGGGCACGCTGCTCCGCCTGGAGATAGCTATTGCGAGAACTGGTAGCCAAGCCATCGCTGTCCCGCACCGTGGCACAGCCCTGCACCGCCAGCGGCAGCCCCAGCTCGCTCACCAGGCGGCGCAGAATCACCAACTGCTGCCAGTCCTTTTCGCCGAGCAGCAGGCGATCTGGCCGCACCAGGCCAAGCAGGCGAGCCACCACCGTGGCCACGCCATTGAAATGACCAGGGCGACTGCGCCCGCAGAGCACTGCCTGCAGGGCCTTTGGCACCTGCAGTTGGAACAGCTCCTCCACCCCCGACGGATAGAGCTCCGCCACACTGGGCGCGAACAACAGGTCGGCACCGGCGGCTGCGGCCAGGTCGGCATCGAGGCTGAGGCTGGCCGGGTAGCGGTCAAAATCCTCCCCTGGAGCGAATTGCAAGGGATTTACAAACACGCTCACCACCACCTGGGGAGCTGATGTGGCGGTGGGGCCCGCCCCAGCCCGTTCAATCAGGTGGCGATGGCCGTGATGCAGCGCCCCCATGGTGGGCACAAAGTGCACCGGAGCCCTGCAAGAGCGCCGCCAATGCACCAGCTCACGACAGCTGGTTATCAGTTGCATGAAGCAATACTAAAACAACGGGCATCGCGCCGCCCGGTCAGTGATCCTGGGGGAATGGGGTTTTGCGACTAGCCTAGTCGTGCGGCTAGCCTACAGGGGGGGGTGCAAGATTGACCGATTTGGTGGTGAATCAAGTAGCCGTATGGAGTTGATGCTATAAATTCAAGATGGCTTGAAAAAGCTCACTGATCTTATGATGCAAGAAGCATTGCGCCAGCTGGCTTGCCGCTGATTCGCGAGAGCTGACAAGATGGTATTGAAATGCTTTGCATTCAGCACGGCTCAACAAGAATTGCTTTTCTCCCTAGTCAATCCGTCGGAGAATCAAGGGAATGGAGGAGGCCGCCTAGCTCGTGTGAACGGATTGGAAAATCTTTTTTGGCGCCCTTAAGCGTTTGCGCGGTTATTTGGAGTATCCCTAGTGGCATTAATAAGGATATGCAGGCCCCTCAGCCCCTGAGGGCCCTAGGCGCCCCCATGTCAGCTGGCTCAGCGCAACACTTCAAGTTTCACCTGGGCGACACCGCTGGAGGCGACACCGAGCTCCTGGGCGGCTCCGTGGGCCAGATCGATCACACGGTTGCCATGGAAGGGCCCCCGGTCGTTGATGCGCACTACGGCCGAGCGACCGTTCCAAAGATTGGTGACCCGCACCCTGGTGCCAAAAGGCAGGGTGCGATGGGCGGCCGTAAGCGTTCCCTTCCGAAGCTTTTCTCCGTTGGCAGTGCGTGAGCCGTAGAAGCCGGGGCCATACCAACTGGCCTGGCCAGTGCTGGCCTGGAGTACCTGGAGGCTGGGACCGGGAACCTTGAACTCAGGCAGGAGCGGGGCTGGTGCCAGGTCCGAGCCAGGCGCTAAGAAGCCCGGATCGGGACCGGTGGAATCAGCTCTGATCGCCACCTCGGTGCCAACAATCGTTGCCAGGGGGAGCTCATCGCCATCGGAGCTGCCTCGGGAAGAGGCCCAGGTTGGATTGGCCATGGCGGGCACCAAGGCGGTTCCGGAGCAGAGCAGAGCCAGGGCTGCTATAGGGAAGGATCGACGCATAACAAACGGAACCCGCTGCTCAAGGCAGCAACCACAAGGGAATCAGTGGCCCGAAGACGTTGGATTTCCGCTGGGCCAAATGCCGCTTGTAGAAGCGGAAGGGCCGATCAAATGCGGAGAATTCGTCTTCAGAGTTCCTTACGGGGGTAGACGACCACTGCAAGGTAAGGGCGAATCCGCAAACCCATCGCAGGTCTGGTCCCGCCTCAATATTGATCAGGATTTGTAATCCCCTGAACCATCCCAGGCCCCCACAGGCCTGAGACGGCCCAGGCAAGCACTAAACTGATTAGCAAAATTAATCAGCGGCATAAGCCCCGCCAATCATTTAGTGTGCCAATTGCCCAGGTGTCCACCGGCTTGGCGGCCCCTGGGGGTGCTTTTTTGGCGGCTCAAGCAGCAGTGCTGCCTCAGTGGAACCACTGATTGGCCTCAAAGCTGTCTGAACGCGGCATTCGTAGTCCGTTGTCATGGGGCAGACAGCAGTAACTTCCAGCAATCTGCCCGGCATCAGGCTCCTCGGCATCGGGCTCCCCAGCATCAGAATCCCTTCCATCGGGCTCCCCGGCATGGGGCTCCTCAGCGTCAGCCTCCCCAGCATCAGCCTCCTCGGCATCAGAGGATCTGAGTAGATACGTACAACTGGGATGGACTACCGCAGCGCGGGAGTGGACGTGGAAGCGGGCCGAGCCTTCGTGGAGAGGATCCGCTCCAGCGTGGAATCCACCAGAAGGCCGGAGGTGGTCGGCGGCCTTGGCGGCTTCGGCGGCCTCTGTCGCCTGCCCGCAGGCCTCAAGGAGCCGCTGTTGGTCTCAGGTACCGACGGGGTGGGTACCAAGTTGGAACTGGCCCAGGCCCAGGGCAGTCATCACGGGGTGGGCATCGACCTGGTGGCGATGTGCGTCAACGATGTGATCACCAGTGGTGCCCAGCCGCTGTTTTTTCTCGACTACATAGCCACGGGCAAGCTCAGCCCCGCCGCGATGGCCTCGGTGGTGGAGGGGATCGCCGACGGCTGCCGCCAGAGCGGCTGTGCCCTGCTGGGGGGCGAAACAGCGGAGATGCCCGGCTTCTATAGCCCTGGGCGCTATGACCTGGCCGGCTTCTGCGTGGCCGTGGTGGAGGCCACTGAGCTGGTGGATGGCAGCGCTGTGCAACCTGGGCACAGGATCCTGGCTGTGGCTAGTTCAGGGGTGCACAGCAACGGCTTCAGTCTGGTGCGGCGCATCCTGGAGGCCCAGGCCCTGGATCCCACTGTCACCTGGCCTGGCAGTGGCAGCGTCATCGATGCCCTGCTCACGCCCACCAGGATTTACTGGGACCTGGTTAAAGCTCTCAAGGCCAGCGCCATCCCCATTCACGGCATGGCCCACATCACCGGGGGCGGCCTGCCGGAGAACCTGCCCCGCTGCCTCCCCGCTGGGATGCATGCCGTGATCGATCCGCAGAGCTGGCAGCGGCCCGCCCTGTTCCAGTGGCTGCAGCAGGCAGGCCAGATCCCAGAATCGGACATCTGGCACACCTTCAACCTGGGGGTTGGCTATTGCCTCGTGCTGCCGGCAACAGCGGTAGATGCGGCTCTGAAGGTATGCCAGGCCCTGGGCCACCAGGCCTGGGAGCTGGGCGAGGTGGCCGCTGGCCCAGCTAGTGGCGGTGCTCCCTTGGCTGGAATGCCATTCTAAAAGCCAGTCTGCATCAGCTTTGAGCAAGCTGCCCCCCTAGGGGTGGCTCGCATCTAGTGTTTATCAACACATCCCCTCCCCCGGGGGCTAAGGCCGCGGCGGCGGCCGATCCCCTGGGGGAGGGGATGTTCCGCCGGTTATGGATCACGATCATTCATTGACACCTTTTCCCCTTAACGCTCCTTGTCAAAAGCT
>CANHSW010000120.1 GCA_947463165.1 Cyanobacteriota bacterium | reverse complement strand
GAGTTGATCCGCCAGGTGGAAAGTGGCGGCGAGGTGGTTGAGATCACGCGCCATGGCAAAACCGTGGCAAGGCTCACCTCCCCCGCCGGCGGGTCTTCGCCAAGCCAGCGACCCTGGGTCGGGGCTTTTTTATAGGTTGGCCAGGATTGCATTCATTTTGTGTGTTGCTAAAGGCATCGCCTGCTCGTCTATGCAGTACGCATGCAAAGCAAGTAATATGGTTGGTGTATGAACGGGCGAGGCCATGCCATCCCTGCAGATCCGCGATCTGCCCGAGCCGCTGCACAGGCGGCTTCAGCACCGCGCCCAGGCCCACAAGCGCAGCCTCAGCCAGCAGGCACTGGCGGATCTGGAGGCAATTGCCGGCGTTGATCGGCGCGAGCGGCGCCGAGAGGTGCTGGATCGAATCGCCCGGCGCGGACCCCTGCATCCAGCCGTTGCCTGGGATCAGACGCCTGAGGATCTGATCCGCGCCGACCGTGAACGCTGATGGCGCTCGCCTGCGTGCTCGATGCATCGGCAGCCGTACGCCTGATCCTTGGTGACCCCACCGCTGCGGGCCTGGCGGAGCTGATCCGCGCCGCGCCGCTCGTGCTGGCACCGGAGTTGATGCTCACCGAGGTCGCCAACGCCCTGTGGAAGTTGCAGCGGGCCGAACAATTGGCGGGTCTGGAACCCCAGCAGCTGCTGGCCGACGCAACCGACCTGGTGGACCGCGTGGAGCCAGACCGGCACCTGCAGGCCGAGGCCCTGGCTCTGGCCTGCCACCTCGGCCACCCTGTCTACGACTGCCTCTATCTCTCATTGGCCCGGCGCGAGGCCGCCACCCTGATCACCGCTGATCGGCGCCTGCAGCAGCTCGCGGCGCGGGTGCTGCCCTGAGGCCCTTCACGCCGCCCACACTTCCCGCAGTTGGCCAATTGGGAGCGCGACTGAGCCAGATTCCCTGGGCTGGAGCAGCTGGAGCGTTATGAAAAACAATTTGAGGCGCCTACGGCGCCCTCCCGCAACAACCAACAGCCCAAAAGCCAACAGCCAAGGGTTAAAAAACAGCCAAAGGGCTAAGGGATTAAGGGCTTAAGAGCTAAGAAGCAATCCTGGGGGAGAGAAACAGCCGGGACGGACGCCGACGCTGGCGTAAACATCGTCCGGGCGGCTGCCGTCCCGGAAGGCGGCGCGGGCGATGCGCGGATTGAGGATCCACGAGCCCCCACGCAGCAGCTTCATTTCTTGTTCGCTGGGGAACTCCGCCAGCCCAGGGTCGGGCCCCTCCAGGGCTCTGCCATCCAACAGCTCCTGTGTCGTTCCGCCGCCACCAAACCAGCCACGCCGTTTACCGAGGTCCTCGCGAATTGGGCTGCGATGCCACTGGTCGCCGCACCACTCCAACAGCTGGCCGTGCATCTCCGCCAGGCCCCAGCGGTTCACCAGGCCAAAGAAGCCGATCGGCACCGGACGTTTCTCATATCCCCCCCGCCGGCCCCTGCCATAGGTGTAGGTCGCGTTGTAGCGAGCCCAGCTCGGATCCAGGGTGGAGCCGAAGTGGAACGGCGTGGCAGAGCCTGCCCGACAGGCCACCTCCCATTGGCTCTCGCTCGGCAAAGCCAGCTGCAGCGCTTGTGAACCCAGCCCTGGATGCTGTTCTGCCCAATCAGGCCATTGGCAGGCCAGCCAGCTATTGAGCGCCTCCAGCCATTGCTGGCATTGATGCCAACTGACGCTGTCCACCGGTAAGGCGCCCGGTTGTCCGTAGCGCTCCCAGTGATCCTCCTCCCGAAAGGTGCCTGGAGTGGCCTGCAGCTGCCCCCGCTGCTCCGGTGCCATCCCCTCAACAACCACACGCCATTGCGCCTGACTGATCGGGTGACGCACCATCGCGTAGCTCACAAGCTGCACCTGCCGCAACGCCTCCACGTCCACTCCCTCGCATTTCTGCCGGATGCGCTGCTCGGCATACACAGCGCGGCCCACTTCCTCAACTGGCGAGCCAATCCCATAGTTCCCGCCTTTCACCAACACCAACTCCAGTTGTTCGCCGCTCGGCAACGGCAGCCTCCACAGCTCACAATCCACCACCTCGCTGCGGATCCGCAGAGCAGTGTCTTCCTCTTGCGCGGTGAGCGTGAGCATCGGCACCAGCCGGCCAGGGCCGCTGCCCAACAGAGGAAGGTCGGCCGAGGCCGCCAGTTGCAGGCCACGTGATGCCCCCTGCAGCAGAGGTAAAAGGGCGTCGTGCTCCGCCCAGCCGGGAGACTGCCCCATCGCCCATCGCTCCTGTTGCGCGATCTGCTCTTCGGCCTCGCGAATCATCTGGAGCAGCTGCACTTCTTTCAACTTCCCGAGTTGGCCGGTGGCGCGGGCCTGCGCCACCTTGGTAGCCACCTGCCGCTGGGCTGCCTCCCGGGCCGCAGCCACCGCAGAGGGCTCGCTTACCTGCTCAATCCGCAGATCCAGCGCATCGCTGCGCAGCCAGCCCTCCAGCTCGCCGGCGATCCGATCGCGCTGCTCCCGATCGCCGCTGCGCTTGGCCAGCAGACCCAAGCTCTCCGCCGCCCGCCGCCGCACCGCCACAGGGGCCTCCGTATCGCCCAGGCAATCCCGATCGCCCAGGCAATCCCGCAGCGGTTGCTCGGCCCCGATCAGCGCCAGCACCAGGGCCGCGTCCTGGCGGTCGGCCTCAGGGGCTGCCGCGGCGGCCAGCAGTTCCGCCAGGGGCTGCGCACCCTCCTGCTCCACCGCCTGGGCCTCAACGCCGCCACCGGCCGCCAGGGCCGCCAGTTGCGCCAAAGCCTGCCGGCGCTGGCGCTCAGGTGCTTGGGCGCTGAGGTCTTCCCCCAGGCGCCGCACCCGCAGCCGTTGCAGCAGCGCCTCACGGCCTTTGTCGATCCAGCCGACCAGCTTGGGCCAGGTGCGCAGCAGTGCTTCGTGGGCGATCTCCACCTGATCGCCATCAGCGCCCTTGCCCGACACCAGCAGCCGCGCCTCCACAAACTGCCCCACCAGCCGGAGGCTGGCCGGCGGTAGCGCCTCCAGTGGCGCCGGTTGTTTGGCCGCTTGGCCGTCGCTGGTGAGACGCACCAGGTGATCGATGAAGGCTCTCTCCAGCGCCTCGATCTCAGCTGCCGGAGCGCCGCTGGTGGAGAGCACCTCATCGGCCTTGCGCTGCACCGCACCATCCAAACCACCGAAGACTTCGTACTGCTTGAGGGTTAGGCCGGCGCCGTCCGCTCGGCCATCCCACAGCTCCCGCAGAGTGAAGGCCAGCAGGGGAAGGGCGTCGCCGCTGGGGGTGTCGCGCACCAGCAGATCGCTCAGCCCCGGCTCTAATCGCAGTCCCACCCGCCGGGCGGGGCCCTCAATCACCTGCCGAAAGCCAGCGACATCCAGCGGGCCCAGTGGAATTGGATCTCCCGCACGGCGGTGCAGGGCGCTGGGATGCAGTTGCAACAGGCCGTAGAAATCGGAGCGCAGCGTCGCCAGGATCAGCACCTGACTGTTCTTCTGCGCCAGCAGTTCCGCCAGCAGGGTCAGAAAGGCATCGGCCTCCTTGCCGTCGCCATCCCCTCGGCCCTCCTCACGCGCCAGCAATTCCTCAAACTGATCGATCGCGATCACAATCCGAGCCTCCTGTTGGCCCGCCGCAAGCCTCAGCCGGCGTAGCTGCTGCTCCAAAGCCGCCGCTGTGCGCGCCGGTTCGGCTGGCGCAGGTTGCTTCAGATTTTCGTGGGCACGGGCCAGCTCAAACCCCAGGGCATCGAACGGCTTTTGCTCCGGCCGGAAGGGCTCCAAAACAATCCAACGTCCAGGTTCGGCAGCTGCCAACCAGGGCATCACCCCCGCCCGCAGCAGCGACGACTTGCCGCAGCCTGAGGCCCCAAGGATTAACAGCAGCCGGGATTGCCGCGCCGGGAGCCGTCGGATCGCCGCCAACAGCTTCTCGCGCACCACCTCCTGGCCAAAGAACACCGCCGCGTGTTTCCTCTCGAAACAATCCAGGCCGGGAAACGGGGAGGGGTTGGGCTCCTTAGGCGGCCAGGGCTGGCGCATCTGCCAGCTCAAGGGCTCCAGCCCTTTCTGCAGACGCCTCCAGCCCGCCGCCGATCCCTGCTCCAGATCGATCACCGCCAGCGCCGTGGCCTGGGTTTCGCTCAACAGCTTCGGCAGTGGGCTCGCATCGATCCGCACCGGCAACACCAACTTGCCCGAGGCCATCGCCACTCCAAGCTCTGCCAGGCACCACTGAGACGAGGCATAGGCCTCACTGCAGATCACAATCACCGCCGCGCATAGCTGCAGGTGCTCAAACAACTGTTCACGCCAGCGCTCGCCAACATCGATGCCGTTCTTCTCATCGATATCGAGAAACAAAGAGAGGTAGCGCTGTTCCTCTTCCCGCTGCTTCTCTTGCCGCTGCTTATCTTCGTCGAGCAACCAGTCCCGGATGCGCTCGGCCCAGGCGTTGTCCTTATGGCTGTGGCTGATGAAGATCGCGCTCATCGCGCAGCAAAACGATCAATTCCCCAGCAACCTATTCCTGATCCGGCCAGCTTGCAGGATTTCCTCGCACCGGCCCCAGATCATCAGCCGTCAGCACCGTTGGATCCGGAACTGGAGCGGTTCGGCTGGCCCTGCGTCCGTTGGCGGTAACCCCTGCAGAGCGACAACGGGCGCGGGCGCTTCAAGGATTAACCATCAACCTGAGCTCCATAGCCTGAATTCCATAGCCTGAGTTCCATAGCCTGAAATCAACATGCTTGGTGGTTGCGTGAAAGCCTTGATCTGTCGTCAACAGGGTTAGATCGAGCAGGTGTTGGTCGAGAGCTTAAGCAGCCGGGCCCCGGCCGCAACACTTGTGGTGTGGGTGGCTCTCTGTGCTGCTTAACGCCAAGATCAGAAGCGGGTGCATGCTTATGCAAAGCCTGTGGCTACCGCTCCCGTTTTCTAAATCTTGATATTGGACAGTCTGCTAACTAAATAGCGCGAAGCGAATAAGTCAAAACTATAAGGCCTACAAGAGCAAGTTGTCATTTTGCCATTTCTGCAGCAGAGACGGAGCTGCATAGCCAGCGAATGTTGCCATTAACGGATCAATCTCTGCACACTTTGTTCGTGCAAGGAAGGCAATAAATAAACCAATGATTGGGAGTGCGATAAAGTTTATAACATAAAAAAGCGCGCCCTTGTCGACCCGCTGACTTATTGGAACTTTGCTAACTTGTACGAGTTGGTAGACCCCTGCAAGGACGCCACCTGCGAAGCCAAAAGCATCGACTGCACTAACAGGAGGAATCCCACTCATAACAATATACTAGCCAACAATTCTATTGACGAGTACAGATCTAATCTTGCCAATAGGGCTAACTTTTCTATTATACGTAACTCTGGACGCATAGACGGGTTCGCTGTTGTCGGTTTCTAAGTTTGCAGCCCGCACAAACGCGGAATCATTTTCTAGTACTTCTGAAACTGCTTCAACAGGTAGGTGAACTTCTTGAGAAACTTGCTTGGCGGTAAACCAAATACTTTCGGGCGAGAATCTGGGCCTCATTCTCCTGCCCGTCCTCGTGCTCCACGCAACGGTTCGCAGAGGGGAAGGATTATTGGTAACCTGGAAGATCTTAAAAGATGGACTGTTTTTGTTGGCGGAGTCTGAGGTGCTCATCGATGATTCACAACTCTACCCACTTATCATAACAGCTCTTCCGTGATCCGCAGCGGGAAGCCTCGGAGGACGGCGAGCTACCCAATTCTTTATTGGGAGGTTCCGAGAACCAGCCTCCGAGTGTGCCACATTTCCGAGAACCACGCTGCGGCATCTGGCTGGATACCCGCAAAACCATTGCGGTGCTGTGCTCCTTGGCGAAGGCCACCCAGGTATACGCTTGGTTTGCGGGTCCGATAACCACATTATCGGAACGATACAAAACACAGTTCGGATCACCAGACCAGCCATAAGCACGATTGAAGGTCGCTGTGGTGATCATTAAAAGCCTATCGCCGCATAGGCCTTAGCGGCAAGAAGTAATTTCTAGCAATGGTTCATGAGCTCAAGAACTGCCTGCCTGCTTGCATTGCTGCACAATTGCGATAGTTCTCTCTGCCCCAGGAGGCGATCGGCTGATTAATTGCCAATTAGTCATTGAAGTGCTTGCCACTTAGTGGCTTCGGAGCTAATCCCCAGTTCAGATCGCCCAGATTTCCTGAAGGTTTAGCGCCAGCCCCGCTGCCAGCTCGCCGCCCTCCAGCCAGCTGGTGTTCTCCAGCCGTTCGGCCCGGCCCCGCTGGCCGCCCCGCCAGATCTCAACGGCCCGTTCGTGGGGAAGCAGCAACCAGCCGAGGCTGGCGCCGTTGGCTTGATAGATGTCCATTTTGTGGCGCAGGGCGGTGATGCCTCGGGGGCCTTCGTCGCTGGGACTGGCACCACTGGTGCTAGCAAATTCCACCACTAGATCGGGGCAGAGGCAGGGCTGATTCAAAGTGTCAACTCGGTCCTGGGCTGGGCTGCCGCATCGCCATCGCCGACCGGATGCGCCGCGGGGGCAAGCATGCGCCACACACATGCCACGCAAGCGATCAGGCGCGGCGCCGATGTATTCACGTTGCAGCCAACGCTCCGTCACATCAGCAGCGCCACCACCTGCGCGTATGTGGCCG
>CANHSW010000119.1 GCA_947463165.1 Cyanobacteriota bacterium | reverse complement strand
GGGGAAGCTGCTGCGCTTGCCGGCCAACTGGGAGCGATCGCTGGTTACCGCCACGCAGCGTCCCCCCAGGTAGGCGGCGTAGGTCTGGTCACTGGTCTGGAACTTGAGCGGCGTGTAGGCCACGTTCAGCTCGCGCATCCGGTCCGCCAAGTTGAGTTCTGTGGTGGTGCCGCTCTCCACACAGATCGGCTTGCCAGCCAGGTCCTTCAAGCCTTTGATGCCGCTGGCCACGGGCACCATCACACCCTGGCCGTCATAGAAGACCGTTGGGGCAAAGCTGAGGCCGTTGCCGCCAGCGGCATCGCGACTGAGGGTCTCTGTGGTGTTGCGAGAAAGCAGGTCGACTTCGCCGCTGGCCAAGGCGGCGAAGCGCTCGCTGGAATTGAGATTGCGATACTCCACCTTGTTGGCGTCCCCCAGCAGGGCGGCCGCCACGGCCTTGCAGACGTCCACATCAAGGCCGGAATAGCGCCCATCAGGCTCGACAAAGCTGAAGCCAGGCAGGGTGCCCTCAACGCCGCAAATCAACTTGCCGCGGCTCTGGATCGCCGCCATCTTCTGGCTCTGCACGCCGGAGCCGTCCTCGGGAGCGCAACCGGCCAGGGGGCCCAATAGCAGGGCGGCCAACACCAGAATCGGCAGCCGTCTGGCCTGGGCAGGGGAACAGCGACTTTTCCCTAGGCCGCCAGCTTGCTGGAGAGAGGAGAACCGGGGCATCCGCAACCGCTGAACTGGCCCGATTTTCCCACCTTTCAGGCCAAGCCTTGGCCCCTTGGCCAAACAGTGGGCCCATTGGGCCCAAAGGGGACCAGGATTTCAGCCATTGTTTTGGCCAGGTTGCTAGCTGGCAAGGTCTAAGGCAGCTGGTGGGCGCCCTGGCCTCCCCTTGCGAAGGCCTGCAACGAGCATCAGATTCAACTGCTCAGCAGCTGAACAGCAACAGCTGCGCAGCAGAAGCTGAGGTGCAGCAGCAACTGAGGTGCAGCAGGGGAAAGCAACAGCTGAGGGGGCAGCAGCGCCAGGCGAGGAGCAGTTGAAACACAGCCGAGCGACAACCGCAGCCGAGCGACAGTCGACCCGCAGTTGAACGACAGCCGACATGAAGCTGAGCGTCAGCCGAGCGGAAAGATCCAACCCTATAACTCTAGTCTAATTTTGACTCCGCGTTTAAGCTCTTGATTGGTAATTGGTCAAAGCGACCATGAGTGCTTTTCTAGAGGTCGCTGCCCATCCAGACGCCGCGATCACCTTGGGGGTGTTTGCCGGATCCATCGCCCTGTTTGTGGGGGGCTGGCTGCCGCCGGAGGTCACGGGCCTGCTGGCGGCGGCCCTGCTGGTGGTGTTTAAGGTGCTTAAACCCGATGAGGCGGCCCAGGGTTTTGGCAGCCCGGCTCTGATCACTTTGATGGGTCTGTTTGCCGTCTCTGCCGGCCTGTTTCGCAGCGGTGGCGTGGATCGTCTGCGAGCCTTAATTGCCTCCGATGCCATCCGCAGCCCAAGACGCCTAATCATGCTGATGGTGGGCGTGGTGGCTCCGATTTCTGGGTTTATTCCCAATACCCCAATCGTTGCCACGCTGCTGCCTGTACTGGAGAACTGGTGTCAACGGCGGCGCATTTCCCCCTCGCGCGTGATGCTGCCCATGTCGTTTGCGGTGGTGATCGGCGGCACCATCTCGCTGCTCGGCACATCAACAAACCTATTGGCCAGTGAAGTAAGCAAGAAACTGGGATTCGGAGCAATCGACTTGTTTGATTTCACCGCCATCGGCATCCCACTTTGGCTACTTGGCGGTCTCTACTTGATCTGGGCATCCGATCGTTTGCTGCCAGATCGCGGTCTTTCCAGTAATGATCTGCTCTCAGATCTCACCAATGGTGGATACTTCACCGATGTATTGATCCCTGAAGGTTCAGAGCTGATCGGCAAGTCTCTGCACAAAAGTCGTCTACAACGCCGCTTTGATGTGGACGTGCTGGAGCTGCATCGGGGTGGTCAAAGTTTTACGGCTCCCTTTGCCGACCTGCTGCTATTGGCCGGCGATCGGCTGTTACTGCGCTGCCAGCGCCAGGATCTGCTGCGGCTGCAGCAGGAGCAAACCGTCACCTTGGCACCGGTGGGCGATTCAGATGCAGACATGGCAGATTTAAATAATATTCAATCCACCCAGCGCCTGGTGGAGGTGCTGCTGCCAGGGGGCTCCAGCCTTCACGGCAGCTCCGTGCGGGATTTGCGCTTTCGTCAGCGCTACAACGCCACCCTGCTAGCGGTGCGGCGGGGCAGGCAGGTACTGCGCGATCTCCTGGGCAAAGTGGTTTTGCAGGCCGGCGACGTGTTGCTGCTGCAGGCGCCCATAGATGCGATTCGGGGCCTGCAGGACAGCAGCGATCTGGTGCTGCTGGACGAACTGGAGAAAGACTTACCCACCACCAATCGCAAGTGGGTGGCAGTGATTTTGGCCTCGCTAGTGGTGTTGCTGCCGATGTTCAAGCTGATGAATGTGATGGCTGCGGTGCTGCTGTCGGTGGTGGCGATGGTGGCCACCGGCTGCCTGCGCCCGGGCGAGCTGCAGCGCTCCATCCGTTGGGACGTGATCCTGCTATTGGGCTCCCTGTCTTGCTTCAGCGTGGCGATGCAGAACACGGGTCTGGCCACTGCCATGGCCAAGGATCTGTTGCAATCCCTAGATGGTTGGTCTGCCTACGGGGTGCTGGTGGTGGTGTTTTTTCTGGCCCAACTGTTCACCGAGACCCTAAGCAACGGCGCCACCGTGGTGCTGCTGACGCCGATCGCCACGGAACTGGCCAAGGGGCTGGATTTGCCGCCCTTAGCCTTCATCTACGCCATCCTGTTTGCCGCCAGTCAAAGCTTCCTCACACCGATTGGCTACCAGTGCAACCTGATGGTGATGGGACCTGGCCGCTACCGCTTTTTGGACATGACCCGCTATGGAGCGCCGCTCACCTTCGGCTTGACGCTGGTGGTTCCCTGGTTGATCTGCCAACATTTCAGCCTTTGAAGCCGCTGGGCAAACGGTTGCATTGGATACATGAGGTTTGCCCACCCATGTTGAAAGTATAAGAGTGTTGCTTTCTGCTAAGCATGATTTCAAATCCCCGGCAGGGGGGAGGCCCATCGGCCCTTGCCACCTTCGATCGATTCCGCCAGGGAGTTCTGGCTGGCGTACAGCAACCCCAACTCAAGCGCTATGGCGTGCTGATGCTCGCCGCCGGCGCAGGCCTGCTGCCCTTGATGGCGGGCTCCGCCAATGCGGCCCTGCAAAAGGTGCCCACCGATGGCGCAGACACCCTGCTGATGTTGATGGGTTCTGCCCTGGTGTTGCTGATGACGCCGGGTCTGGCGTTCTTCTACGGCGGCTTCACCAGAGCCAAGAATGTGCTCAACACAATGATGATGAGCTTTTTCCTGATGGGACTCATCGGGGTGGTATGGGTGGTTATCGGTTATTCACTTTCCTTTGACACAGGTTTCGGCAGTCCCTTTATCGGTGGACTGGGTCAGATGTGGCTGAATGGCGTAGGTGGGCCCCTAGGGGATGCTCCTCTAGCCGATGGCTTTGCAATCTCGGGATCTTCCTTTGCCCTATTTCAGGGCATGTTTGCCATTATCACACCGGCACTTATCTCCGGAGCACTGGTTGAGAGAATCAACTTCAAAGCTTGGTTCTGGTTTTCACTACTCTGGAGTATTTTCATCTACTGTCCCATGGCCAAGATGGTCTGGGGGGGTGGATACATCGGTCCTTTCGGGGAGCTGGGTGTAATTGATTTCGCTGGCGGCACGGTGGTCCACATCGCTGCTGGCGTAGCCGCTTTGGTATCGGCGGCCATCGTTGGTCCCCGCAGCACCTATCCCGATCAGCTGCGCCCACCCCATAACGTGCCCTTCATTTTGTTGGGTGCCGGCCTGCTCTGGTTTGGCTGGTTTGGCTTCAATGGCGCCAGCTACTTCGCGGCCAAGGGTGCCGGCTTCTCCTTCATGGCCACCAGCGTGGCCGCATCAATGGCGATGCTCACCTGGTGCCTGATTGAATGGTTCCGCGATGGCAAACCCACCGCCGTGGGTGCAGCCACTGGCGCTGTGGCTGGCCTGGTGGGCATTACCCCAGCCGCTGGATTTGTTTACATGCCCCAGGCGATCATTATTGGCGCTGTTGTGGCAATTGGCTGCTATCTCGCTGTGCAAGTGAAGGCAGCGATCAAGTTTGATGACTCCCTTGATGCATTTATGGTGCACGGGGTGGGTGGCACCATTGGTGCCTTGCTAACTGGTCTGTTGGCGGTGCCAGCCCTGGTACCTGCGGATTATTTCCCTAAGTCGGCTGAAATCCTGGCCAACAGCGGCAATCTGGGTCTTTTCATCGCCCATTGCAAGGCAGTTTTGATCTCCTATGGCTTTGTCGGCCTCGGCACCGCTGTGATTCTCTGGATCCTTGGCGCCACCATCGGCCTGCGGGTATCCCCCCAGGACGAGAGCCGCGGTCTGGATTATGTCGCCCATGGAGAAGAGGCCTACGATCCTATGAACAGCTGATCTGGCCATGAAACTGATTAAAGCGATTCTGCGTCCAGGCAAGCTGGATGAAGTGAAGCGGGCCCTGGTCGATCTCGACATCGTCGGCATGACCGTCTCCGAAGTCCGGGGGTTCGGGCGTCAAAAGGGACAGGTGGAGCGCTACCGGGCCACTGAGTTCAAGGTGGATTTTCTGCCCAAGGTGATGGTGGAGGTGGTGGTGGACGACGCCAAGCTGGATGCCGCCCTGGCGACAATTCAGCAAGCTGCCCAAACCGGCGAGATCGGCGACGGAAAAATTTTCGTTCTGCCGGTGGACAATGCAGTGAGGATCCGCACCGGCGAAACGGGCACTATCGCCATCTAAGCCTGATCTCCCCTCATCGGAAATCCACAGCCACTTAATCAGAGTTAGCTTAATCCAAAGCTTTCCTAGCTGCCGCCAAGCCGCTCAAGCTCTAAGTTGGTCAGTTATTTTTTGGTTCAGTTTTTATAGAACTTTTCCATCATTTCAATCTCCGACATCCGCCGGAGATTTTTTTATATGGATGGGTTCTGGCCCACTCTATTGAGCTGCATGATGCGCCGATCTAAAAGCAGTAGCCCCAGCACTGTAGTAACGGTAACCATCAGCACCAGCGCCGAAAACTCCACCCCATTGATCAAGCCGGCAGAGAGGGCCGTAGTGGCGAATACCAGCCCCGGCAGCCCCCTGGGAATCAAGCCAAACACCACCAGCTGCCGATCTACGCCCCTAGCCCTATCGGCGCCACTAACCCCCAGTCCGCAGATCAGCTTGCTGAGCACACCTAGGCCCACCAGGGCCAGGGCCAACAGCCAGGCCTTGGGTTGCAGCAGCGTCTCCGCCGACAATCTCATGCCCACGCTGATGAAGTAAAGGGGCAGAAACACTTCCGAGAGCACCCCCAGCACCTGGCTCACCTCGCCATTTACCGGCGCCAACCTGTTGAGCAAAATCCCCCCCCAAAGTGCCCCCAGCAAAGAGGTAAATCCGGAGATCTCCCCCAGCCAGGCCGAACCGATCAGCAGGATCAGAACCGTCAAAGCATCCAACTTCTGGCTAGGTCGCTGGCGGCCCCACCAGCCGCTCAACCAATAGCTCGCCGCTGCGGCTAACACTCCTATCCACAGGGATGGTCCAGCCTGGCTGCCCTTGGCCAGGGAGGAGCCGCCACTGGCCATTGCCAGGCTGAGCAGGCCGATGGCGGGCAGGTCGTCCAGCACCGATACCGCCACCAACAATCGGCCTGAGGGGGTGCGCAGGGCTGAGCGCTGGCTCAGTAAGCGCAGGGTGACGCCGGTACCGGTGGCGCTCAATACCGCTAGACACAACCAGGCGGTGGGCGCCGCCATGGCGAACCCATGGGTCAGGGGCCAGAAGGCCAGTAGCGGAGTGAGACAACTGAGACCCACCAGGCGCAGAATAGTGAAGGCGCTGGCAGAGAGCAGATCTGAGCGCACCTCCATGCCCACTTGAAAAAACAGCGTCAGCACCCCCAGCTCGGTAAGGCCGCTCAAGGGGGCGATCGATGGGAATGGCAGCAGCGTGTTGCCCAGGGCGAAGCCAACCAACAGCTCCAATACGATCGCCGGCACTGCCCAGCGGGCCAGCCTGCCCGCCAAAAGTCTGGCGATCAGCAGCCCGATCATCAGGATCAACAGCGTGGTAAGCAGGGAGGGAACGCCCAACTTTGAACAGCACTTCCTTAGGGGGCTAGCCTAGAGAGGGCTAGGGTTTGGCCAGTTTCAGCCTGCAGGTGTGCCGCGACCTTTTTCCGCCATCAGCCAGCTGAGAAGAGTGCTGATCGGCGCCCCCCTACCCACCAGCGCCCACGCCGAAGAGCGGTTCAACAACGCCGAAGCCCTAGCGATCCTCAGTTCCGATGCCCTTTCCTCCGTGGCCTATGCCACCCAGGAGATCGTGCTGGTGCTGGGCATGGCTGGAGCGGCTGCTTTGCAGTTCACCCTGCCGATCACAGGCCTGATCCTGGGCCTGATGGCGATCGTGGCCGTGAGCTACCGGCAAACGATTAAAGCCTACCCATTTGGCGGTGGTTCCTACCGGGTCTCCCAGGACAACCTCGGTAAATTGCCTGGCCTGGTGGCGGGGGCATCCCTGTCGATTGACTATGTGCTGACGGTGGCGGTGAGTGTGGCGGCC
>CANHSW010000118.1 GCA_947463165.1 Cyanobacteriota bacterium | reverse complement strand
TAATCGTGATGCCGCGCTCCCGCTCCAGTTCCATATTGTCTAGAAACTGCTCCTGCATATCGCGTGCCGCCACTGTTCCCGTCTCCTGCAGCAGACGGTCGGCCAGGGTCGACTTGCCATGGTCGATGTGGGCGATAATGCAGAAATTGCGGATCCGCGAGACGGGAACGTCGGTCATTGCGCAGGTATAGGGCCGGCTTCCGCAGTATTCGGCGGGTGCTCGGGAGGTTGATCGATCCTAGGCAGTCAGCCAGAGGCCTCTGCAGATCGGGCCAGGGCGCACCTGCCTTACCTAAGCTCAAACAACGCACGCCCCTGATCCATGACCACCGAAACCGAGCCGCTGACCGTCAGCGACGCCGCCATCCCAGCTGCTGCCCAGGACGATCCGCGGGCGCTCACCCTGGCCAACGTGGAGCGGGCCCTCGATGAGGTGCGCCCCTACTTGATGGCCGATGGCGGCAACGTCGAAGTGGTGGAGATCGACGGCCCGATCGTGAAGGTGCGCCTCCAGGGGGCCTGCGGATCCTGCCCCAGCAGCACCATGACCCTCAAAATGGGCCTGGAGCGCAAGTTGCGGGAAGCGATTCCCGAAGTGTCTGAAGTGGTGCAGGTGCTCTGAGCGCCGCTGCCGCCCGGATTGGTGCCTATCCCAGGATTGCCTTCAGCTCACAGGATTGGCGTCAGCTCACAGGTGCAGTTGGCGGTACGGCCGGTCCCTAGGCTCGGGCCACTTGCTCGATGACCGTGCTGGATCAGCGCCTGTTGCGCACCAATCCCGAGCTGATCGCCACTCAGCTGGGCCGGCGCGGCATGCAGCTTGATATCCAGGCCCTGCAGCGGCTCGCCAGCGAGGAGCGGGATCTCCAGGAACAGCGCAGCGACCTGCAGGCTGAGGGCAATCGCATTGGCAAGGAAGTGGGCCAGTGCATCCGAACCGGCGCGGCTGCCGATTCCCCAGCCGTGCAGCAGCTGCGCGAACAAGGCAACCGGATCAAGCAGCAGGTTGCTGCCCTGGAGGAGCAGGAAAAGGCCTTGGCCAGCCGACTCCACGCCGAGATCGCCGCCCTGCCCAACCTGCCTTCCGCCCAGACCCCCGATGGCCGCCACGAGGCCGACAACGTGGAGGTGAAGTGCTGGGGCACGCCCCGGGTGGAAGCGGGATTAGAAGAACACTGGCAAATTGGCGAGCGCCTGGGGCTGTTTGAAACCGAGCGCTCGGTGCGCATCGCCCAGAGCCGCTTCATCACCCTGCTGGGCCAGGGGGCTCGACTGGAGCGCTGCCTGATCCAGTTCATGCTCGATCTGCACAGCCGCAAGGGCTATCGCGAGGTGTTGCCGCCGATCCTGGTGAACAGCGCCAGCCTCACCGGTTCCGGTCAGCTGCCGAAATTCGCCGAGGAGAGCTTTCGCTGTGCCGACGACGACCTCTGGCTGACGCCCACCGCCGAGGTGCCGATCACCTCATTTCACCGCGACGAGGTGCTGCCGGGCGATCAACTGCCGCTGCGCTACGTGGCCTATACCCCCTGCTTCCGGCGGGAAGCGGGCAGCTATGGCCGCGATACGCGCGGACTGATCCGGCTACACCAATTCAACAAGGTGGAGTTGTACTGGTTTGTCCATCCTCAGCAATCGGAGCAGGCCCACGCCGCCCTCACCGCCGATGCCGAGGCGGTGCTGGAGGCCCTGGAGCTGCCCTACCGCAAGGTGGAGCTCTGCACCGGCGACCTGGGCTTTTCGGCGGCCCGTACCTTCGATTTGGAGGTCTGGCTACCCGGTGCCGGCACCTACCGCGAGATTTCCAGTTGCAGCACCTGCGCAGACTTCCAAGCCCGCCGCTCTTCTATCCGCTGCAAAGACGCCAAGGGCACCCAACTGGTGCACACCCTTAATGGCAGTGGTCTGGCCATAGGCCGCACCATGGCCGCCCTGTTGGAAACAGGTCAACAAGCTGATGGCAGCGTCAGCTTGCCCGCCGCCCTCTGGCCCTATTTCGGGTCCGATAGAATTACGGCTGATTAGTATTGCGGCTGCTTAGTATTGCGGCTGCTTGTCATTTTGGCAAATTAGCATTTGGCAGATTAATTTTTTCTGTGCGAAATTGATCAGGGAGAATCTGTGATGCCGCCGTTTTGATGCGTCTACCACGCGGTAACCTTTGTTGGATCAGGGTTTAATTGGCCTTGGCTCGGGTTCGCCAGAGCTTCCTTAGTGCTGATCAGAATTAATCAGGCTTTGGTGGTGTTAATCAGGGACTGGTGGCAGCAATCAGGGCTTGGCAGGCTTGCCGATGGCTGAGTAGGGCGAAGCGGGGTTCGCTGGGATTTGTCCCCTGCGATGGCGCACTCCCGCACGGCTCCCTTCACAATGGAGTGAGTGTCGGGTGGATCTAGATGGGTGTTTTGGCTGCTTTGGCGATTTTGGCCCTGCTGATCGTGGTGCATGAAGCGGGCCACTTCTTCGCCGCCACCTGGCAGGGCATCCGGGTAAGTGGCTTTTCGATCGGTTTCGGACCGGTGCTGCTGCAGCGCCAGCGCCGCGGCGTGCAATTTGCCCTGCGGGCCATTCCGCTCGGCGGGTTTGTGGCTTTCCCAGACGACGACGAGGAAAGCGCCATTGCCAAGGATGACCCCAACCTGCTCTCCAACCGCCCCCTGCACCAGCGGGCCCTGGTGATCGCCGCCGGCGTAATCGCCAACCTCGCCCTGGCCTGGCTGGTGTTGGTGGCCCAGGGAGTGGTGGTGGGCATCCCTTCTGGCATCAGTACTCAACCGGGCGTGTTGGTGGCCGGCGTGCAACCCGGCCTGGCCGCAGCCCAGGCAGGCCTGGAGCTGGGAGATCGAATTACGGAGCTCAATGGCGTCAACATCGGCGGCGGCACCAACGCCGTGGCCCAGTTGGTGGAGGCGATCAAGACCAGCCCCAACCGCAGCCTCAGCCTGCGGGCCGATCGCCACGGTCAGGCCATTCAGCTGCAGCTCACCCCAGCAGATGTGGCTGGTCTCGGGCGGATAGGAGCCCAGCTGCAGCCGAATGGCAGCGAGAGCTTCCGCCGCCCCCACGGCCCCCTCGAGCCGATCCAGCGGGCCAACCATGACCTGGTTGTGCTCACCCAGCGCACCGCAGCTGGCTTCGGGGCCCTGATCACCCACTTCGGCGAAAACGCCAGTCAGGTGTCTGGTCCGATCAAGATCGTGGAGATGGGCGCATCCCTGGCCCACCAAGGGGGCGGCAGCCTGTTCATGTTCGCCGCCTTGATCTCCATCAACCTGGCGGTGCTGAACTCGCTGCCGTTGCCCCTGCTGGATGGCGGGCAACTGGTGCTGCTGCTGCTGGAAGGCCTGCGGGGCCGGCCCCTGCCAGACAAGCTGCAGCTGGCGTTCATGCAGTCGGGCTTCGTGTTTCTGGTGGGCTTGAGCCTGGTGTTGATCGTCAAGGACACCTCCCAACTGCCCGCGGTGCAGCAACTCCTGGGCCATTGAGCGACCCAGCTGCCATGGACGCCTCCCAGGCGTTGGCAGCCGCCAAACGGCTAAGCGCTGCTAATCGGCTAGCCCTGCTAACCGGCTAACCGCTTGATCTTCCACGGGGCCTAACGGTCTGCACTGCCCTGCTGGCCCATTGCGGCCAATGTTCCATCGCCCACCTCTGCTCGTTGCGCCCTCAGGCCAAAGGCGGCTGGTTTGTCAAAACCGGTGGGCTGGCCACAGGCTATGGTTGACCCTTACTGATTCCATCCACTCCAGGCCGCATGGCGAAGAAGTCGATGATTGCGCGCGATGTCAAGCGCAAAAAAATTGTGGATCGCTTCGCCGTCAAGCGTGCCGCGCTCAAGGCCTCGTTTGAGGCTGCAGCAGATCCGATGGAGCGCCTCGAGATCCACCGCAAGATCCAGGACCTGCCCCGCAATAGCTCCATGACCAGGCTGCGCAACCGCTGCTGGGCCACCGGCAAGCCCCGCGGCTACTACCGCGACTTTGGTCTCTGCCGCAATCAACTGCGCGAGCGGGCCCACAAGGGCGAGTTGCCCGGCGTGGTCAAGTCTTCCTGGTGAGCCTGGGCCCTGCCGCCCCAGCCACCTGATCAGCAAGTCTCAAAGCGCCCTCTGGGCGCTTTTTTGTTGGGCTTGCCGCAGTGCCTCGCTGGCGGCTGGCCAGGGTGACAGGTCCGGATGTAAGAATCGTCAGGGACAACAAAACGGACATAAGCCCACGTGCAAGGACAATCTCAGTCGATCTCCTTTGATGGTCGGGAGATCCGGCTGACCACTGGTCGCTACGCCCCACAAGCCGGGGGCTCAGTGATGATCGAGTGCGGAGACACGGCCGTCCTGGTGACCGCCACCCGCTCCACTGCTCGCGAGGGCATCGACTTCCTCCCCCTCACCTGCGACTACGAGGAGCGGCTGTATGCCGCCGGTCGCATTCCGGGCAGCTTCATGCGGCGCGAGAGCCGTCCGCCCGAGCGGGCCACTTTGATTGCGCGCCTGATCGACAGGCCGATCCGCCCCCTGTTTCCCAGCTGGATGCGCGACGATCTCCAGATCGTGGCCACCTGCATGTCGTTGGATGAGCGGGTCCCCCCCGACGTGCTGGCGGCCACCGGTGCCTCGGTAGCCACCCTGTTGGCCCAGATTCCCTTCTATGGCCCCATGGCCGCCGTCAGGGTTGGCCTGCTGGGCGACGACTTTGTGCTCAACCCCAGCTATCGAGAAATCGATCGTTCCGAGCTCGACCTGATCGTGGCCGGCACCCCCGATGGCGTGGTGATGGTGGAGGCCGGCGCCAGTCAGCTGCCGGAACAGGACGTGATCGAGGCCATTGATTTTGGCTACGAGGCGATTGGCGAACTGATCAGGGCCCAACAGACCCTGCTTCAAGACCTGGGCATCAAGCAAATCCTGCCCGAGAAATACCAAGAGGATGCGATCCTGCCGGCATTCCTGGAGCAGGAATGTGCCAAGGAGATTGGCAAGATCCTCAAGCAGTTCGACCAAACCAAGGCAGAGCGAGATGCCAAGCTCGATCAGATCAAGGCTTCGGTAAGCCAGGCGATCGCCACCCTCAAGGACGATGACGCCGTGAAGCTGGCTGTCAGTGGCAACTCAAAGGCCCTGACGAACAGCTACAAGAGCCTCACCAAAAAGCTGATGCGCCTGCAGATCCTCCAGGACGGCAAGCGCGTCGATGGCCGTGGCCTCGATGAGGTGCGGCCGATCAGTGCGGCCGTGGGTGTGCTGCCCAAGCGCGTGCACGGATCGGGCCTGTTCCAGCGGGGCCTAACCCAGGTGCTCTCCACCGCCACCCTCGGCACCCCAAGCGATGCCCAGGAGATGGACGATCTCAACCCGTCCAACGAGAAAACCTATCTTCACCACTACAACTTCCCGCCCTATTCAGTGGGGGAAACCCGGCCGATGCGCAGTCCTGGTCGCCGCGAGATCGGCCACGGCGCCCTGGCCGAGCGGGCTCTGCTGCCGGTGTTGCCGCCGAAGGAATCCTTCCCCTACGTACTGCGGGTGGTGAGCGAGGTGCTCAGCTCCAACGGTTCCACCTCGATGGGTTCCGTCTGTGGCAGCACCCTGGCCTTGATGGATGCAGGGGTGCCGCTCAAGGCACCGGTCAGCGGCGCCGCCATGGGCTTGATTAAAGAGGGGGATGACATTCGCATCCTCACCGATATCCAGGGAATCGAGGATTTCCTGGGAGACATGGATTTCAAGGTGGCCGGCACTGAAAAGGGGATCACTGCCCTGCAGATGGATATGAAGATCCCTGGTTTGGCGATGAAGACCATCGGTGATGCGATCAATCAGGCTCGCCCCGCCCGCCTGCATATCCTTGAAAAGATGCTGGAGGCAATCGACCAGCCCCGCAATACCCTGAGCCCCCACGCGCCTCGCCTGCTCAGTTTCCGCATTGATCCGGAACTGATCGGCACCGTGATCGGTCCTGGCGGCCGCACGATCAAGGGCATCACCGAGCGCACCAACACCAAGATCGACATCGAAGATGGTGGCGTAGTTACTATTGCCAGCCACGATGGCGCTGCGGCAGAAGAAGCCCAGCGGATCATCGAAGGCCTCACCCGCCGTGTTAGCGAGGGAGAGGTGTTTACCGGCGCGGTAACTCGGGTGATTCCGATCGGAGCATTCGTCGAAATCCTGCCGGGCAAAGAGGGCATGATCCACATCTCCCAGTTGAGTGAATCACGAGTGGAGAAAGTGGAGGATGTGGTGAATGTGGGCGATCAGGTAACCGTGAGAGTTCGGGAAATCGACAACCGTGGTCGCATCAATCTCACCCTGCGGGGAGTTCCCCAAGGCGAACTGCCCGCTTAAGATCCCAGGCCGGAAAGCCGCTTAATTCGAGGATTTCTGGCCTAATCAACACTTGTAGCCAGGGCTCAGTTTGCTGATCCCTGGCTTTTTTATGCTATTTTTTTGACTGTTGTGCCAGTTGCGGTTGCGGTAGCAGTCATGCTGATTTCGCTAAAAAGCTAGGCATCGTCAAATGGCTAATCCCGCAGTTAAGGAAACTCTGGAAACCCGAACTTAGGGTCAAATGAGCCCTGATGCGGCAATTGTTCCCGAGTGACAGGATTGCCGAAACGGCGGTTTTCCAGAGTGTGCTTAGGCGCCCCAGTGGCGACTTGAGGACATCTCAAAAAATCCTTGATCTCACTGCTCTAGTGCCTTGAGAGCCATTGTCTTGGCAATGTAT
>CANHSW010000117.1 GCA_947463165.1 Cyanobacteriota bacterium | reverse complement strand
GCAGGAGCAGATTGGCTCTGTCAGTTCCTTGTTTAAGCGGTACGAAAATGTTCCCGCATCCCTCGCTGATGCTGCATTGATTCGGCTGGCGGAAATCAACGATTCGCCATTGCTCCTTACTACTGACAGTGATTTTCATATTTACCGCCGTCATGGAAGACAGATGATTCCCTTGGTCACTCCTTGAATGAAGGGCCCTCTGCCGTTGATCTGTAGAGATGCGACACTTCGAACACACCCGTCGAGTGGACAGGCCGCCATCAGCCCTCTGCTCCGCCATCCCAAGGCCCCTGCCCGCCACACAGGGGCAGCGTTCGAAGGATCGCGGCTTCGCCCACAGGATGGCGCCAATGCCCTTGCCGTAGCCATGGGGCTACACTGGGTAGGTGATTGCACTCCGTCGTACCGATGAGTTCGCGCTTTGGCTCAGGGGCCTTCGGGATCTGAGGGCCAAGGCGATCGTGCAAGCCAGGGTTGAGCGCCTCATTAGCGGCAATCCAGGCGATGTACGCCCCGTAGGTGCTGGAGTATCTGAGCTGCGGATTAATTTTGGTCCTGGTTACAGAGTCTATTTTTAGTAAAGAGGAGCTGTGTTGATTATTCTTCTTGCCAACAACTACATGGAGGATGAGTGATGACGACTAAAGCGGCGCCATATGACGTTGCGGAGTTCTTGGAGACACCCGAGGAGATGGCTGCTTATCTTGACGCTTGTATTGAAGTAGCAGATGGAGATGCCGCCTTCATTGCGAAGGCGTTGGGTGATATTGCTCGCGCCAAAGGCATGACGCAGATTGCCCGGGAAACAGGATTGTCGCGCGAAAGTCTATATAAAGCTCTCTCTGGAGATCGCAGCCCGAACTTTGATACTGTGTTAAAGGTTGCCTCGGCACTGGGAATTAAGTTGAGCGCGAGTCCGGTAGAAGCGGTATAACCTGTCTGAGAGTTGGATGGCATGCGCAAGTCCGCGTCCCCTTCCTATGTTGAGGCGACACTTCGAACAAGCCCCTCGAGTGGACAAGCTCTCTCAACTCCGCCATCCCAAGGCTATCTGCCTGCAACTCAGGGGCAGCGTTAGGCCGCACAGCGCGAATATATCATGACTATTGATACGTCTGATCCCATGGGCCGCGTCGTAGCCATCCGTCCTGAGCGGGAAGTAATGACCCTGCAGCAGCTGCCCTACTTCGTCGGCATCTCAGGCTCAACGGTTGGCTCTCAAGGTCTGTCAATGCACTTGGTGATCATTCCGCCCGGTGCCAAGGCTGATCCCCACATTCATGTCGGTTATGAAACCGGCATCTACGTTCTTGAAGGCAGGGTCCTTACTCGTTGGGGCCAGAACCTAGAAAATGAAACAATCTCCGAGCCCGGAGAGTTTCTATTCGTCCCACCTGGTGTTCCCCATGAAGCGGTCAACCTCAGCCCTACTTCCCCAGCGCGTGCCGTCATCGCCCGCAACGACAACGCCGAGCAAGACAAAGTGGTTCCCTTTGGGCCAAGTGTGACATAACTGGTCATTCAACCGGAGCGCCAACTGGTGGCCACCTTGCCCGGTTAACTCTGCGTTAGGTGGTACCGGGTGATCGCCAGAGCAACCTCATTCTCGGATAGACCTCCCTTCTTTTTCTGTAAAGCAGTATATGACTGGCGGGATGAGTTGGCTGTCACTCATTAGGCTCGGGAAGCGGCTGAACTGCCAAGAGAGTAAGGCTGTGCACACTCATGCCACTTTCTTCAATAACGATTGCTGCCGCCGCCCAGCGGCGCAGTGCCTGCGCAAACACCGTCACCATGGCGGTCACCAACCGCTACGCGGAAGCCGTTGGCTACACCCACTGCCAGCCGCGCTTGCCATCGGGATTGCCCTTAGGGGCACCGGTTCGGTGACCGCCAGCAAATATGACGCCTCTGCGGCCGCCGAGCCGAGCACGCTGCCCAGCAGGCCCAGCCCGTTCGGCAGCCCGCCCATCGGCACAGACCAAGCCATTGACGCCAGGACCGCCAGCCGCGCCAGGGCTTGAACGGTCGACGGATCCGGCCGCGCTGCATCTGCAGGTTGCGGCCAAAGCGCACATCCAATTAGTCGCAGATTCGTTGATGGAGTTGCTGCTGTTTCTCCAGCGCGAAACCTTATTTATACGTTGCTATTGATAGTGGCTAGGGGCCTGAAAATCTGTCAATTATGGCCAGGTGAAAGGAGATGGAAGATGTTGGAATCCACCAACCTGCTGCCCTGTGGCGCCTAGAATCACGCCGGCGCTAACCTCCCATCCCCCGCCAATCCGTCTGCAGCGATGAGCTGGACAGCATTCCTGCAGGCCCTGGGTGAGCGCCAAGAGCACGCCCTCACCCCCCATGAGCTGGAGGTGATTCTCTGTCTGAGGGAGGAGCCGGGTCAGAGCAAACAGCAGCTGCTGGAGGCCTATCAGCGCCGTCAGGGGCCGATCGAAGAGGAGGCCTTTACCCAGCGCCTGCGCACCATCTACCGCAAGTTCAATATCAGCGGCCGGGGCTACAAACTTCCACAATTGCAGCGTTTCCTGGCGCAGCAATATCAGCGGAGTGAGCCGGGCTTGTCCCGTTTTGGCCTCAGCCGAATCCACGCCGCTTTTCCCACCGACACCTTCGCCGATGCCCTAGAGCGGCTATTGCACAACCAGGAGCAAGACCAGGGGGAAACCCAGGAAGAAGGCCAGCAGTACGGCCAGCAGGAGGTGGCCATCCTGCAGACCTTCGCGCCCAACCTGGAGCACTACCGCGTCCACCTCAGCCGCTGCCTGGAGGTCGGGGTGCGGGTGCGCATCCTGCTGGCCTGGCCCTATTCCGTGGCCGCTGGATTGCGGGAGGAGGTGTTGAAACGCTATGCGGCCGAGCCGCTGGCGGAGGATTTCGCCATCCAGGGCAGCGTGATCGCCAACCTGGAAATCCTGGAGGCCACGATCCGCGTTAGCAGCAATCCCACCAATTTGGAGATCCGGCTCTACGACACCCTGCCTTCTTTGGCCCTTTACCGCGCCGGCTCCACGCTGCTGGCGGCGCCCTTCCTGCATGGGGCCCTGGCGATCCACACCTTCCAGCTGGAGCTCGATCTGCGCGCCAGCGATGCCCTGCTCACCGGCACCCTGCTTAACGACTTCGAGCGGATGTGGACCGTGGCGCGCCCGTTCCTACCTGCCCCCGATCAGAATTGGCGCAATGAACTGAAGATTCTGTTCACCGATTGATGAGCACCCTCCATTGGTGCGGCCTGCTGGCGCTGATCGCTTTTTGATTGTTGGCGCTATCGCGATGGGTCTTGGATTACCTCCACCTCCTGAGCATCCTCATGGAGCGGGGGCCCAGGAATAGTGTTTTATTGATACGACATCCAATCAGGCAGCAAATGGTTGGACCAGCGGCAAAGAGCACCGCCATAGCTGGGTTCCAACCCCAGGCATTCGTGGCATGAAAACAAGCTCCAATTCCGAATAAACCAATCGAAAAGCGGCACATCAGCGCGGCAACCGCAACAACGGCCCAGATCAAGCCCATGCCATTTTCGATACCCTCAAAACCGGCCGCAAGCAAAGCGACATTCAGGCAAAGCATTAAGTTGAAGATAAGAATTGAGATTAATTCCACTTCCCAGCGAGGATGGTTAGCTCGAAAAAGACAATATCCGCGAATCTGGTTGTAAAACAAATGACTAGTAGTAAACAGTGCAGATATTGCAGGGTGCCAATCCCAGGCACTTATGGCATAAATATAAGCCGCAATTAGCAGAGGATTTTGGCAGTTGCGAAAGTCCTGCGAGAACGCAACAAGAAGTACAGCAGCAATCCCAGCCGATCCAAAGCGATTTTCGATGCCTTGAGAACCGGCCCAGATCACGGCCAACCAAAGGCACATCCATGGGATGCCTAAGATCAATTCTCTTGACCGAGAGAAGTGGGAGTTCATGGTGTTGTACGGATGAAGAATGGCTAATCACCGGCAGACAGGCGGCAGCGATGTATGCCTATTGATGCGACGTTTTGGCAGCGACTTTTCACGGATTGCTGCAGGCCCATGCGCAGGGATTCACAGCGCCTGCTGGCAGCGCAGCACTAGGGTCGTGGGGTGATTTTCCTTCAGTTGCGCCTCTTGATCTGGAACGCCAAAGGTTCAACGAACGGGCCAGGGATTAGTTCTTCATTTATACGACATCCAATCAGGAGACAAATAATCGGACCAGCGACAAACAGCACAGCTATCGCAGGGTGCCAATTCCAGGCATTCGTGGCATGAAAATAAGCTCCAGCGCCCAGAGGAAGATCAAAGCGGAAGAACGTGAATGCGGCAATCGCTACAACCGCCCAAACTAAGCCTATGCCATTTTCGATGCCCTCAAAGCCGGCTGCAGACATGGCAACACCAAGGCAAAGCATCAAGATGAAAAGAAAAATCGAAGTCAATTCTGCTGACCAGGAGGACTGTCGAGCTTTGGGATGCGAAAAATAGTGGTAAATCCCTAATAAAATTACAGGACTAGTGGCAAAAAGTGCCGATATTGCATGGTGCCAATGCCAGGCTTTTGCGGTATAAATATAGGCCGCCATTATTATGGGTTCGGTTAAGTGAAAGACCATTGCGGCAATAAGCGCCATGGCAGCCCAAGCCCAACCAAAGCCATTTTCGATGCCTTGGAAGCCGGCCATGAGCCTGGCAAGGTAAAGGCACATGAACAAGCTAGCGCCTAGGTGCAAAGCTCTAGACCGTAAGAAATGGAAGTTCATTGTGTTGTGCTGATGAAAGATTGCTCATTGCTGGTAGACTGGCGGCAACCATGGACGTTCGTTGCCCAGCGTTCCGGCAGCGGACTTTCAAGGTTTCCTGTCAGCCTCTGTGCGGGGCTTCACGGCGCCGGCTGGCAGCGCAGCACCAGGGCCCTGGGGTGGTTGTCCTGCAGCTTCATCTCCTCCTGGCGGTTCCCATCTCCCGCAGTGCTGGTCAGGCCCAGGGCGCTGGCGGCGGGTAGCCCATCGCTTTACTCCTGATCCGGAACGGGAAACTTTTGAAGAACAAGTACGGGTGCGGCAAACCCATGACATGATTTATGCGAGCTCCAAGTAGTGCGCAAATGGTCGAACCCATGACAAACAGCACGGCTATCGCAGGGTGCCAATTCCAGGCATTCGTGGCATGAATATAAGCTCCAACAAACAAGGGTAGATCAAATCGGAACACCAGCGCTGCAGCCGCCACAAGCGCCCAAGGCAAACCCATGCTATTCGCGATACCCTCAAAACCGGCAGAAAGCCAGGCAACGTTAAGACATTTCGCTAAGATGAAGATAGGAATTGAGATTAATTCCGCTGACCAGGATCTTCTCAGATCTTTGGCATTCGAAAGATACTGCTCGATTCCTATTAATATTTCTGGACTAGTAGCAAACAACGCAGATATTGCAGGATGCCAATTCCATGAATTCACGGCATGAATATAGGCGGGAATTGCCAGGGGATAGATTAATAAGCGAGAGCTCTTCCCGGCAGTAACCGCAACTACTGCTGCCCAAAATAAGCCCAAGCCAAAATCGACGCCTTGAAAACCGGCGATGAGCCTGGCAAGGTAAAGGCACATGAACAAGCTGGCACCTGGGTACAAGGCTCTAGACCGAAAGAAATGGAAGTTCATTGTGTTGTACTAATTAAAAATCGGTTGCTGAATGGCTGACGGCAACCATGGGCGTCCATTGCCGCACTGTTCCGGCGGCGGACTTTCAAGGTTCATTGCCAGCTTTTGCGCAGGGCTTCACGGCGCCTGCTGGCAGCGCAGCACCAGGGCCGTGGGGTGGTTGTCCTGCAGCTTCATCTCCTCCTGGCGGTTCCCATCTCCCGCCGTGCTGGTCAGGCCCAGGGCGCTGGCGGCGGGTAGCCCATCGCTTTGCTGTTTGCCGAATACGCTATAGAGAATTACCGGCCGAAATCGTTCGATTCCGAGCCTGTCGCGCAGCACTAGCATTCGATAGTGAGCCAACATGGCGTTCCGCTGGCTTTCGCTGCAGAATCGCCGTTCAATCACCAGGGGCCGCACCGGAATCGGTGCCACCAGTGCGATCAGGCCAGCCAGCAGCAACTGGCTGAGCCAGCTTCCAATCAGCAGTCGACTGGCCAGGGGAGAGAGGCTTGTCGCCATGGTGTTGGTTGGTGTCCTTGCGATCAAAGGGCGGTCTGGAACAGGTCGTTGATCAGCGGCAGGATGAGTTTTGGATCGCCCCGATACACCGCGCTCTCGCGGATGGCGGCGATGTCGCGCAGCTCCCCGTCGTTCACGTCGCCATAGGCAATCGGGGTGATGGTGATCTCGCTGTTTTCGATCACGCTCCTGAGATCCCCCAGGTTCAGCCCCCTGGTGGCCATGCCGTCGCTGAGCACCAGCAGATGGAAGCGACCGTTCGGATCGCGGCGGCGTGCCTGCATCAGATCGTGCAATGCCACGGCCAAACCGTCGTACAGGGCGGTGGTGCCATTGGCCTGCAGCCCCTGCACCGTGGCCAGCAATCGCGCTCGGCTGCTGGCGTCGTAGGGCTGCAGGGGCATCAGCCGCGTCGGTTTGTCGCTGAAGCTGATCAGCCCCACCTGGTTGCCGCTGTTGATTGCCCCACTGGCCACGATCAGGGCCCGCTTGAGCTGGGAGAGGCGGTTGTTCTCGTTCATCGAGCCGCTCACATCCACCAGCAGCTGCAGGTAAACCGTGCGGCCGCCATCCTTGCG
>CANHSW010000116.1 GCA_947463165.1 Cyanobacteriota bacterium | reverse complement strand
TAGGAGCTTGCTGAAAACCCGCCGCACAACCCGCGTTACTGGATGTGGTGTGCTCGGAACGCAGCTGGTGGCTGGGCTGTTCGCGGCTGCAGATACCGCTCATCAGGGCGTCACTGGGTTTTTCAGCGAACTCTTAAAGCCGCCGCCGATCCAGTTGCAGCGCCCGCTCCTGCCGCAACCTGGCCCCCAGGGCTGGCCCAGGCCGCATCCCCGCCGAAATTAGATCAGCCGCCGTAAGCGGGGCTCTCACCTGCCGCCAATCCAACGACCAGCGCAGTAGAGGCCGTCGCAGCTGCGGCAGCAATTGGGCCGCCCCGCCCCCTGCCCTGGCCGGGAAAGCAGGTTCTACCGGGAAAGCAGGGGCTACCACCAAAGCGGGGTCTGGCAATAAGAGCGGGGCGGCGGGCGGGGCGGCCACCAGCGCCAGGGCCACCGCATCGGCGGAAATACCCGGCGCCTCCAGCAGCTCACACCAGCGAGAGGGCGACCAGCCACTGGGCTCCACGGCTGCCAGCCGGCGGTGGAGTTCGAGCCACTGGGCCAACAACTTGTGCTGCCGGTGGGGCAACTGCAGCCTTTCGGCCAGGGCCAGGGGCTGGCTGGCCGCGGCGATCAGCACGGCGCAGGGCGGCAGCGAGATGGCCGGCAGGTCGCTGGGCGCCAGGGCGTTGGCAAGCCGCTGCCCCCAGGTAAGCCGGCGACGCCAATCGGGATCGCCCTGCAGCCTTGGATCCAGCAGTGCCAGGGCGCCCCAGCTCTGCAGGGCCGCCAGGGCCGCCGGCCAGGGTTCGCGCTCCAGCAATAGCTCCAGCTCCATGCGCAGCCGGGTGGCCAGGGCCGGCGGGGCCTGGCCGGGGGGGTCGCCGTGGTGCCAGGGCCAGGGCCAGCTAGCCAGGGTGTCCCTGGCCTGGAGAAGACTGGGGGCCGCCAGGCCAAAACCCAGCCGAGCCCGATAGCGGGCGGCCCGCAGCAACCTGGTGGGGTCGTCGCTGAGGCTGTGGTCGTGCAGCAGCCGCAGCTGGCGCTGGGCCAGATCGAGCTGGCCGCCATGGGGATCGAGCAGTTGGGCGCCGCGGCCCTCCCCATCCAGCACCAGGGCCATGGCATTGACACTGAAATCGCGCCGGGCCAGGTCGTCGTCTAGAGAGCCCGGGCCCACCAGGGGGTTTTCGGCCGGCAGGGGATAGCGCTCGCGGCGGGCAGAAGCCACATCCAGCAACCAGGTACCCCACTCCGGCCAGTGCAGCTCCACCGCCACCGTGCCAAAGGCGCCGTGCTCCTGTATTGAGCGCACCGCTCCGACCGGCAGGTGATCCGCCAGCCGGCCCGCAAGCTCCGCCGCCTGGCCCTCCACCACCAGATCCAAATCGGGAAGACCCCGCCAGGGGTCGTCGTGGAGCCGGTGCAGCAGCAGATCGCGCACGGCACCCCCCACCAGCGCCAGCCGGCGACCGCCGGCGGCCGCCACCAAAGCGGCCAGCAGCGCTGCGGGAACGCCGGGAATTTCCACTCAGCTCGGTTCCGCCCCCAGCGGTTCGATCGGCGCCAGGCGGGGATCGAGGATCTTGGGCCCCATCCCGGCGAATTTCACAGCGAGAGACACCTTCTCGCCACTGCCGAACAGGTGGGTCACCTGCCCCTCCCCAAAGCTGACGTGGCGCAGCCGATCGCCCACCGCCCAACTGCGACCCGGGGCCGGCCCAGCGCTGCGGCGGCGCACGGCGTTGGCGGGCACACTGCCCCCCGCCAGGGGCTGCTGCTGCTGGCGATCGACGCGGGTGAGGCGATCGAGGCGCTGCTCGCGGCGAATCGCCGCCCCGCCACTTTGGGGTAGATCGCCCTGGAGCAGCTGCTCAGGCAGCTCCGAGAGGAACACCGAGGGCACGGCCGGCTCGCGCATGCCGCCCCAGAGGCGCCGCTCACTGGCATGGGAGAGGAACAGCCGCTCCTTGGCCCGGGTGATGCCCACGTAACAGAGGCGCCGTTCCTCCTCCAGAGCGGACGGATCGTCCAGGGAGCGGTAGCTGGGGAATAGGCCCTGCTCCAAACCCACCAGGAACACCACCGGAAATTCCAGCCCCTTGCTGGCGTGCAGGGTCATCAGGGTGACCCGATCCTGCTGGCCGTCCTTGCTGTCGGCATCACTGGCTAGGGCAGCGGAGGCCAGGAACTCCTCGAGGCTGCCCTCATCGGTCTCCTCCTGGTATTGGAGGGCGGCGTTGACCAACTCGTTGAGGTTGCGGCGGCGATCTTCCGCCTCGTCGGTGGCGTCGGCGATCAACTCGGCCAGGTAGCCGGTCTGCTCCATCACCCGCTGCACCATTTCGGCCGGCGCCGCCTCCTGGCTGCGGCGCTGCAGGTCGTTGATCAGTTCACAGAACTGCAGCAGCCCCTTGGCCGAACGACCCCCCAGGGAGCGCACCGCCTCTGGATCGCAAACCACCTCCCAGAGGGGCAGCCCCAGCTGGCTGGCCGCATCGGTGAGCCGCTCGATTGTGGTCTTGCCGATGCCGCGGCGGGGCACATTCAGCACCCGCAACAGGCTCACCGTATCGGCTGGATTCACCAGTAATTTTAAGTAAGCCAGTATGTCGCGAATCTCGCGCCGGTCATAGAAGCGCAGCCCCCCCACCACGATGTAGGGAATACCCCAGCGCACCAGCGATTCCTCCATCGCCCGCGACTGGGCGTTGGTGCGATAGAGCACCGCCATGTCACCCCAGCGCAGCTCCGGATGGGCGGCCTCCAGCATGCGCATGCGATGAACCACCGCTTCTGCTTCTGCGATCTCGTCGTCACAGCGGGTGAGGCTGATCGGCTCCCCCTCGCCCCGGGTGGGCCTGAGCACCTTGTCGATTCGCTCGCTGTTATGGGAAATCAGGGCGTTGGCGGCCTCCAGGATCGTGGCGGTGGAGCGATAGTTCTCCTCCAGCTTCACCATCGTGTGGGTGGAATCATCGGTGACCCCATCACCGAAGTCCTCCTGAAAACCCATCAGGATCGTGAAGTCTGCGGCACGGAAGCTATAGATGCTTTGGTCTGCGTCGCCCACCACAAACACCGAGCGACCCTGCCAATCGTCATAGGTGTCGGGATCCTGGCCATCGGTGACCAGCAGCTTGATCAGGTCGTACTGGGTGCGGTTTGTATCCTGGTATTCATCCACCAGCACATGACGAAACCGCCGATGCCAATAGTTGCGAATCTGCTCATTTTGGCGCAATAACTGCACCGGCAACAGCAGCAGATCATCAAAATCCAAGGCATTATTGGCCGCCAGGGCCCGCCGATAGCGCCTGTAGGTCTCGGCCATTTGCTTACCGCGCTGGCCGCCGGCATCGGCCTCCAACTGCTCTGGCATCCAGCCCTGATTCTTGGCATTGCTGATCGCCCAGCGCACCTTCTTGGGCTCAAAGCGCTTGGGATCGAGGCCCAGCTCCTGGGTGACGATCTCCTTCACCAGGGTTTGGGTATCGCCTTCATCGTAAATAGAAAATTGACGAGTCCAGCTCAGCCCCTCTGGATCGCGATATTTGTCGATATCAAAGCGCAGCAATCTAGCGAACAGGGCGTGAAAGGTGCCAATCCATAGATCCTTGATCACCTCCCGATAGATGCGACTGCGCAGCTGCTTCTGCTGGTGGGCGGGCAGGGTGCTCCAGGGCTGGCCGAACTGGCTTTGGGCCAGTTTCTGGGCCAGCAGCAACTCCAGCCGCTCCTTCATCTCCCGGGCGGCTTTGTTGGTGAAGGTAACCGCCAGCAGCTCGCCCGGATCGACGCCGTGGTGGCCGATCAGATGGGCGATGCGATGGGTGAGGGCGCGGGTTTTGCCGCTGCCGGCACCAGCCACCACCAGCAGGGGGCCGGTGTGGTGGTCTACAGCCCGGCGCTGGGCATCGTTGAGGCCGGCGAGAAAGCTCATGGGCTGAACCCTAGGGACCGATCTGGGGTGCTGCCCGTCAGCCGCAGAAGCGCTGCTCTAGCTGGGCCAGATCCCGGAAGCTGGCGGAGCTGGTGGAGGGTTTCACCGCCGATCGGCACAAGCTATGGGCAGGGGGTTCAACCCATCGGCCGCAGCAGGCCAGCCAGCGAACCGATTGGCCCCAAACGGTGTCACCCAAAACGGCGCCCCCCCAAGCGGTGCCCGAGCCGCCCCAGGCGCTCCCAGCTCTGGCTGCAGCGCAGGGCCAGGGGCGAGGGGCTGCGCAGGGGCAGGGCCCCAGCGGCCAGCCGCTGCCAGTGGGCGTCGATGGCGGCCAGGGCCTGCTGCCAGCGCTGCAGCAGCTCCTGCTCGCCGCAGCCCGCCAGCAGCGCATCCAGGGCCGCCGGATCCGGCCGCCAGGCCGCCGGCTCGGCCACAGCAGCCCCTATCCGTTCCAGATCGGCCTCCAGGGTGCCGCAGCCAAGCTGGTGGCCGAGGCGGCCTGGATCGAGGCTGTCGGCCAGGGCGTGGTTGAAGCTGCTGAACAGCACGCAGCCGCAGGCCAGGGCCTCCAGCGGCGGCAGCCCAAACCCCTCGCTGACGCCCCGACCCCGCCAGTAGTCGGCCGAGTCGTAGAGCACCACGGTGGCGGAGTTGAACAGGTCCACCAGGTCGTCCACCCAGCCGCTCTGCAGCTCCACCCGCAAGCCCCGCTGGCGCAGGGCGGGCAGCAGCTGCCGCAGCAGGTAGGGGCTGCTCTTGCGCTGCTGCACCAGCACGTCGATCGGGCGCCGGGCGGCGGCGAGCCGATCGCCCCGCTCCAGCCACTTGGACTGCAGGGCATTGGGCACCAGAAACAGGGGGCTGCGGGGCTCCCGATCGCCCCAGTAGCCCAGGGTGTTGCGACTCACCGCCAGCACCGGCACCCCCGGCGGCAGCTGGAAGCCATAGCCGCTGCTGTGGGCGTGGTAAGCCACGGGCCGGCCCCGCAGCCGCCGCAGCAGGCCGGGCACATCAAAACCCCAGCTCACCAGCCAGAGGGCAGGGCCAGGGGCCGCTTCCTCGGCCAGCAGGTCGTCGAGATAGGGGTGCTCGGGCTCCCGCTGCCGGTAGGTGACCAGCTGCACGGGGCGATCCCCCCCGGCGGCGAGCAACCGGGCGGTCTGCAGTTCCACCAGCAGCCCGCCGCAGCGGAAGCGACCGCTGGTGCCGGGCAGCAAAAAGCGCAGCGGAGCCAGAGGGGCCAATGGGGATTGGGATTGGCTGGAGCTGGGGCTGGGGCTGGCGGTGGGGCTGGCGGCGGAAGGTGGCGGCAACGCCCGATCAGAGCGAGGGGTGTGGCCGAAGTCTGCCCCAGCCGCCTGGCCGCCCAGGCAACCAGGCAAGCCCCATGAGGATCAGCTGCCCCGCTCCGCCTCGCTGTGGTGCAGCATGAGATTCCGCACGACGCCCTGCACCAGGGCCCCGCGCAAACCTGCGGTCGAGCCGGCGCAGCGGCTCCTGGATGAACGCCGGCAGCGGCGGGTGCCGCAGCGCCAGGCCCTGCAGGGAGGTTCTCCCACCACCGGCTCGCCCCAGCATGACCCCAGCCCCCAGGCCTGAGCCATGAGCCTCACCCTGTTCAACGGCAGTTACCTGGGCCATCGCCCCACCGGCATCGGCGTGGTGGCTCGGGATCTTGTGGCAGCGCTCAACCCCGGGCGGGTGCGCCTCCTGGATCCACTCGGAGGCGATCGACCAAACTCGATCCCGATCCCTGCCACGATGGCGCCAGAGCAAGGCCAACGGGGCCACTGGCGCCGTCTCCTCTGGTTACAAAGCGATCTGCCGCAGTTGATGCGCTGCTATGGCGCAGATTTACTGCTCTCGCCCCTGCCGGAGGCACCGCTGCTGCGGGGAGTGCGCTCGGTGGTGCTGGCCCACGACCTGCTGCCCCTGCGCCATCCCCAGCCCACACCCCTGCTGGCCTACCACCTCAGTTATGTGCCACTGGTTCTGCATCGGGCGGAGCGAGTGCTGTGCAACTCGGAGGCAACGGCACGGGAGGTGCACCGACGACTGCGGGTGCCGATCCGGAAGCTGGTGCCGATCCGCCTGGGTTTCAATCCGCGCCATCTGCACCCGATGGATCTGCGCCGCGAACCGTTCTTTCTGGTGCTAGGCCGCCACGACCCCCACAAAAATTTGTCGCAAGTGCTGCGGGCCCTGGCGGCGCTGCCAGATCGCAGCCTGCAGCTGCGGCTCGTGGGGCCGCACGACCGGCGCTACACACCGAAATTGCTGCGCCTGGCGACCGAGCTGGGCATCGCCGAGCGCTGCCATTGGCACAGCTGGGTGAGCGATGCCGAACGGCTGGATCTGCTCAACCGCTGCCAGGCGCTGGTGATCGCCAGCCTCTGGGAGGGCTTCGGTTTACCGGCGCTGGAGGCGATGGCCTGCGGCACATCGGTGATCGCCTCCAGAAGCGGGGCGCTGCCAGAAGTGCTGGGCGATGTTGGCCAGCTGGTGAATCCCCGCAGCGTCGCCGAGATCAGCGCGGCAATGGCGGCGGTAGCTGGCGATGGAGCCATGGCGGCAGCGGCGCGCCGCGAGGGACCTGCCCGCGCTGCCACGTTCAACTGGGTGGATACGGCCCGAGAGGTGGAGCAGCTGCTGGCGGAGCTGGCCTGACGGCGCACCGAGATGGGCAGCAAATAGCCGCCCCAAACCGGGGATCGAAATCCAAAATTGGTTGGGCTAACCAAGCTTTTAGCCCAGGAAATCGATCAAAATCTAATGGGAACAATTTTCGCTTTGACCGCTGAACACAATCGGAGATGCGACCAGAAAG
>CANHSW010000115.1 GCA_947463165.1 Cyanobacteriota bacterium | reverse complement strand
GGGGGCAGTGGGGCGTTAGGCGCGGTGGCTAGTTGGCGGTGCCTAGTTGGCGGTGGTACGGGGTGGGGCGCTAAGCGGGGCGCTCAGTGGAGGGCTCAGCGGGGCGCTCATTTGGTGGGCCGGAAACCGACCAGCCGCCAGATGCCGTCTGGGTCGCGGCCGAACACGTAGCTGTTGGTGAGCCGCAGCCGGCTGGCGGCGGCCAGATCCTTGCCGCTGGCATCGAGACGGCGCTCGCTGTAGCTCAGGCGCACCCGGGCCACGATGCGACCGGCCTGGCGCTCCGTGATTTGCAGCTCCTCCACCTGGGCTGTGATCTCCTGGCTGGTGCCGGCGGCCAAATCCCGCTGCCGCTCCGCTTGCAGGCGCAGCGCCAAGGGCGCTCTCACCAGGCTCTCCAGGGGTTGGCGCGGCGTACCGCCCGCCAGCACGGCCGCCTTGGCCGCCAACCAGGCCTGCAGCAGCGCCTGGATCTGGTTTGTGTTGGGGTCGGCCGCCTGGAGCGGCAGGTTCGCCTGGGGTGAGGGGGCGAGCTTGGGCGCGGCTGGTAGCGGCTCAGCTGGCACCGGGGCCACTGGAGCGGCCAGCTTGGGCTTGACCGGCGTCGGCGCTGCTGGGGGCAGGGGGCCCCGGGACCGCAGGGCCAGCACCACCCCGATCAACATCAGCAGCCCAGCCCCTGCCGCCGCGATCGCCCATCTCCCGGGCCGCCAGCCCAGGCCGGGAAGCGACCGACCAGCCCTGGCGATGCCGGCCCGCCAGCGGCGCCGCAAATCCGGCGTGCCGCTGGCCTCTGATCTGCCACTGGCAACTGATCTGCCGCTGGCCAAGGCGGGCCCATCCTCTAGCGGTTGGCCGGTGAATACGTAGTCGCCAGCCACCATCGCCGGCCCCACCGCAACCGTTGCCTCCCCTGACGGCGTCCAGTCGGCAAAGGGGTTTTGCTGCTGGCGATCGTCGCGGCTGGCGGCAGGGGAACCAGGGCGGGGGCCAGGATTGGCGGCCATGGAGCGCTCCAGGCGCATCACCCAGGTCTGCACGTCGCGGTCGGCGAAGTAGGCCTCCAGATCTGGATCGGCTTCCAGGTCGCGGTAGCCCGAGAGCACCTCGCGCTCCAGCCAATCGCGGCAGTAGGCGCAGAGCTGGGCCAGGGGGTCGCCACTCTGCTGCGCCGCCCAGCTTTTCAGCCGCCCATCGGCCCCCTCGGCAAACAGGCGCTGGCCGGTCTCCACCTGCCCAAGTAATAGATAAAGGCAGGCCAAGGAGGGCTCGACGGCCCGCTGGCCGCTGGCCTCCAGCAGCTGGCGGGCAGCCTGGATGCGCTCTGGCTTGCGCTGGGCGAATCCGGTAGCCGTGAGCGCTCGGCTGGCCAACAGGGTGGCCTGGGGCGACTGATCGGCCCAGCGGCTGAACAGATCCACCTGTTCCTGCACGGTGAGGAAGGAGCGGATCTGGCTGAAGAAGGGGCCAAATTGCTCGGCGGGCAAACTTGGATCGGCTTCGCCCTCCAGCCCGCCCCGCTCCTGCACCAGCTGTTCGAGCAGCTCCAAGCCCAGCTGGCGCTCCTCCCGGGCGGCGAGCTCGCGGCTGAGCAGGTCGAGCACCCGATAGGGCCGCAAACGCAGCAGCTCAGCGCTGATTTCCTCGAGCAGGGCGGGCAATTTGCCCATGCGCTGCAATAGCTGGCCGCCCTGATGGAGCGTGGTGGCGGCCAGTTCGTAGCGCCGCTGCTGATGGATTGCCGCCGCCGCCGCCAGGCAGGCCGTACCGGCCAGCAGCGTTAGATCCCCCTCCCGGCCGCTGCCCAATACCGGCGCGTTGGGGGGTTGCAGGGCGCGACTGGCCAGCTCAAAGCACTCCAGGGGTTGGCCGGCCTCCAGCAGCAACAGCAGTCCGCCGGTCTCCAGGGCGTAGGGCAGATCCAGGGCTGGCACCAGGGAGTGGCCCCTACCCACCAGGGCCGTCAGGTGGGCCTCGTATTCGGCGCGGCGCGGGCCATCGGCCAGCAGGTCTGCACTCGCCCTCAGCAGCTCGGCGCGGGCCTGGAGGGTTTCGGCTGTGTAGCCCTGTTCGGGCGGACGATCCAGGCGCTGCTGCAAGGTATGCAGAACCATCTGGGCGTCGCTGCTCCCAGTGACGCCCAGCAGCCGGAAATGGTCGATCGGCAGTTCCAACCCACAGGCGCCTAATGGTGGGTGACTGTAGGCAGAGTCTTGGATTTTGGCTGCAGCGAGCACTGTTTACGGGGCTGGACCCCGTACAGTTCAGTGAGCATCAGGCGATTAGAGGATGACCAAGGCAGACATGGGTCGTGAGCTTGCGGCAGCCTCCGGAGCCCCCGCCTGTTCCGCCGACTCCCACCAGGCGGCCGGTGCCCATGCCGAACGGCTGCGCAACCTCTATCCCGCCACCCCGGCCCAGGTGAGCTCCGAGGAGGGCCTGCTGCTCTACCGCGACATGATGCTGGGCCGGCGCTTTGAAGACAAATGCGCCGAGATGTATTACCGCGGCAAGATGTTTGGCTTCGTGCATCTCTACAACGGCCAAGAGGCTGTTAGCACGGGTGTGATCAAGGCGATGAAGCTCCAACACGACTGGTTTTGCAGCACCTACCGCGACCACGTGCACGCCCTCAGTTGTGGCGTACCAGCCCGGGAGGTGATGAGCGAACTGTTTGGTAAGGAAACCGGCTGCAGCAAGGGCCGCGGCGGCTCGATGCACCTGTTCTCCAAGGAGCATCACCTGCTGGGCGGCTACGCCTTCATCGGCGAAGGAATTCCCGTGGCCCTGGGGGCCGCCTTCACCAGTCGCTATAAGCGCGATGCCCTGGGGGATAGCTCCAGCGATTCGGTTACCGCCGCATTTTTTGGCGATGGCACCTGCAATATCGGTCAATTTTATGAATGCCTCAACATGGCCTCTCTATGGAAATTGCCGATCATATTCGTGGTGGAAAACAATAAATGGGCCATCGGTATGGACCACAACCGCGCCACCAGTGATCCAGAGATTTGGCGCAAGGCCACCGGCTTCGGCATGGCCAGCGAGGAGGTGAATGGCATGGATGTGCTCGCCGTCCGCGCCGCCAGCCAGCGGGCGATCGAGCGGGCCCGCGCCGGCGAGGGTCCCACCCTGTTGGAATGCCTCACCTACCGCTTTCGCGGCCACTCCCTGGCCGACCCCGACGAGCTGCGGGCCGAGGCCGAGAAGGAATTCTGGGCCAAGCTCGATCCGATCAAGGGCCTGGCTGCCCAGCTGTTCGAGCAAAAGTTGGCCACGGCCGAACAACTCCAGGCGATTGAGCAAGAAGTAGACGCAGAAATAGCCGACTGCGTGGAGTTCGCCCTGGCCGCCCCCGAACCCAAACCAGAGGAGCTCACCCGCTACATCTGGGCAGAAGACTGAATCTAGGTAGATGACAGCCCATTTCAGGGCTAAAGCCCATGTAAGCGGGCTTGTTCGCTGGCGGCCCTGAATACCAGGCTGTGGCGCTCCACCAGGGGAGTCAGGGCGTCGTAGCCGCCACCGATCACCGTGGCGATGGCAATGCCCCGGCGCAGGCAGGCATCCAGCACCAGCCGATCGCGGTTCAGCAGGCCGGTGCTGCTGAGGCACAGCCTTCCCAGGAGATCGCCGCGGTGGGGATCGACGCCGGCGTTATAGAGCACCAGGTCGGGCTGCACCTCTGAGAGCAGATCGGGCAACACATTGCCGATGGCGGCGAGATATTCGTCGTCGCAGAGACCATCCGCCAGGGGTAAATCAAGATCGCCAATCTGTTTGCGTAGCGGGAAGTTGCTGGCGCAGTGGGCTGAGAAACAGAACACCCGCGGCTCCTGCTGGAAGATCGCCGCGGTGCCGTCCCCTTGATGCACATCCAGGTCGACCACCATCACCCGGCGCACCCGGTTCTCCGCCAGCAACACCCGCGCCGCCACGGCGCAATCGTTAAAGATGCAAAAACCACTGCCGTAGGCGGGAAAGGCGTGGTGGGTGCCGCCGGCCAGATGGCAGGCAATGCCGTGCTCCAGCGCCAACCGGGCCGTGAGCACGGTGCCGCCCACCGCCAGCCAACTGCGCCGCACCAGGGCCGCACTCACCGGTAGACCAATGCGGCGCTGTTCGGCGGCCGAGAGTTCGCCGCGGCTGTAGGCCTGGTGATAACTGCGCTGGTGCACCAACTCCAGCCAGCGGCGGGGGGCTGGCAATGGGCTATGCAGCTGGGCCGCACTGGCCAGATCCAACCGCAGCAGCCGATCGTGCAGCAGCTGAAACTTGGCCATCGGAAAGCGATGCTGGCTGGGCAGGGGCGCCGAATAGTCGCGGTGGTAAACCAGCGGCGGCCTCATGGCAGATCCTCGCGATGTTTACCAATGACATGTTTACCAATGACATATTTACCAATCAAAGCTTGCCTGGCGGCATCAGCCACCAGCTTCTAGCAGCCGTTCCAGCAGCTGCTCCAGGTGCTCCACCCAGGCGCTGGTGTTGAACAGGGGCAGCTCGGCCCTGCCTGCGAGCAGCTGACGGCGCAGGCGCTGCAGTTCGGCCGGCTGGCGGCCTAGGGCGATGGCGCGCTGCCGGTAGGCCTCGGGCGTGGGGCAGATCAGCTCTTCGAGGCCGGTGGCGGCGCAGAGGCTGGCGCCCATGCGCGAGGCAAATGTTTGGCCCGGGCAGGTGAGCAGCGGCAGCCCGGCGGCGAGGGCGGTCACGGCGGTGGCGCCGGAGCCGTAGGGGCTGGTGTCGAGCAGCAGATCGGCCAGGCCGCAGCACTGGCCAAAGGCTGCACTCTCCAGCTTGGGGCTGAACACCAGGCGGCGCCACTCCAGGCCGGCCGTGGCCAGTCGGGCGCGCAGCCGCTGCTCCACCAGCGGCTGGTCGTTGATGATCCAGAGCACCGAGTTCGGCACCTGACGCAAAATCTCCAGCCAGCAATCGAACACCGCCGGTGTGATTTTTTCGGGCCTGTTGAAGCAGGCGTACACCACCGCATCGGCCGGCAGGCCGAGGGCCTCGCGGCTGGGTGGGGGCGAAGCTGCTGCGTTGGAATCAAGCGGGCCTGAGCTCACGAAGCCCCAGGGCAGGCGGTGCACCGTTTCGCGGTAGTGGATTTCGTGATCCGGCGGGATCAGCCAGGCATCGGCGATCACCCCATCGATCCAGTCGGCGCCGAGGGAACCGGGATAGCCCAGGTAATGGAGCTGCAGAGGCGCCGGCCGCAGCGCCAGCACGCCGGGGCGGCTGTGGTGGGTGTGGCCCATCAGATCGATCAGCACATCGATGCCATCGCTGCGGATGCGGTTGGCGATCGCCTCGCTGCTGTCGGCGGCCACGATTGCGTAATGATCTACGCCGCGGCGGATCAGCTCGGTGATTTCATCGGAGATATCGGCCAGGGAATAGGCGAACACCTCAAAGCGGCGGCGGTCGTGGCGGGCGAACAGGCCATGGAGCAGGTTGCCCATGGCGTGATTGCGAAAATCGGCCGAGAGGTAGCCGATCCGCCAGCGTTCGCCGGCCCGATGCGGCGGGGCCGGCGGCAGCCGCAGGGGGGCCATGCTGCGGCTGGTGGGCTCTGTCCAGCGTTCGCCCAGGCGCCGGTGCAGGGCCGGGGGCGCCGGAAACAGGTTCAGGCTCAGGGGCGGCACCAGCACCGCATCAACAGCTCCGGCCCTGGCCTGGCCGTGGGCCTCCAGCTGCGCCAGCAGCCGGGCCATGCGGCGCTCGTGGTCGTGCCAGTCGCAGAGGCTGAGCCGGTGCATCTCCAGCTGCACCAGCACTTCGGTGGCATCGGGATCGAGGGCCAGGGCCGTTTGCAGTGCGCCAATGCCGGCTTCTGTGTGGCCCAGGGCCGCCAGGGCCTGGCCGAGCTGGTAGTGGCCTTCTCGCAGCTGCGGTTCCTGGCGCAGCAGCCGCCGCAAGCAGGGCAGGGCCGCCTCCACCCGCCCCAGCTCCATCAGGGTGATGCCCAACTGCAGCAGCAGGTCGGGCCGCTGCGGCGTGGCCCGCAGGATCATCCGCAGGGCCTCCAGGGCCTGGTGGGAGCGCCCCTGGCTGCGGAGTAGGAGCGCCAGAGCGAGGAGGTTGTCGGCTGCGGTGCGGAGGCCTGGCTCCAGCCGCAGGGCCTCGCCGTGGTCTCGCTGGGCGGCCTCGAGATCGCCCTGCAGCTGCAGCAGGGTGCCCCGGTTGGCGTGGGCCCGGGCGCGCAGGCGCTTGGTGGCATCGCTGGAGCTGTCACCCAGGGCATCGGCGGCAACGGGCAGGTAATCAGCCGGCGGACGGGAGTCGCCTGCTAGCAGGGAATTGAGCAGGGCGAGGGCCTCGCCATCACGACCCTGCTGGTGCAGCACCTTGGCCAGCTGCAGCCGGGTGGCGCCATGGCCAGGCGCCTGATCCAGCAGCTGGCGGTAACGCCGTTCCGCTTCCGGCCAGGCGCCGGTTTTTTCCAGGGCCCGTGCCGAGCGGAACAGCTCCTGCAGCTCAGACGGTGCACTGAAGGCTGGTGGACGGAATTCAGTAGGGCTTGAGGAGGAGGCTCCAGCTGCGGTGGTGATTCCCTCGTTCCCGTCTCTCTCTTCGCCCCATTTGCGCAGATAGGCCCGCTGCTGTTCACTCCAGGCCAGGCCGCTGGCATCGCGGCCATGGGCATGCAGCAGCGGCAGGGGCCAGGTGCCGAGGCTCAGGCCTGCCCGGCGGGCAGAACGACAGAAATCCAGGTCGTAGTAGTGAAAGGCAAAGCGCGGGTCAAAGCGCAAGCCCGAGCGCCAGAGGGTTTC
>CANHSW010000114.1 GCA_947463165.1 Cyanobacteriota bacterium | reverse complement strand
CCCCTGGGGCTTGGCTCATCGGTTTTACTGGCAGGTTTGTGAGGACTCTCAGATTTGGCAAAGCCCTCAGGTTTGGCAAGGTAAAGGAGTGTGGTGGACTGGAGGCAATTATCGGGCTTGAGCCATGGGCCCACCTAGATGGCCTGGCGTGGCTGGGCCCTTCTGGGCTGGCGAGATGCGAGACGCCATGCTTAGATGCCCTGGCTAGGGCGGGCATAATAGCACCCCCGCGGCCAGATCGGCATATTTTTAGGCAACCTCGGCACGCTTGTTTTTTTTCAGATCGTTCTGTAGGGTGGAGCCTTCAAGAGATCTAGAGACCAAGTCCAAACTCCCTACCTTTGCCACTGCGCCAGTAAGGTAAAATGGCTGAATTGATTAAGATGCCCGGCGGCCCTAAGGGCTTGCCATCTCCGGAAGATTTAGATTTCTGGATTAGGCAGTTTAAGCTTCACTTTTTTGCTAAATCCAGTGCCCAGCCCCCGTTGCTAAAGGGCGTCAGCCATCAGGGATGCCTGGGTGTGCTGGATCTAGGCCTGGAAAACCTATCCCGTTTCAGCCTGCATGTGCCCAAGGATCGCCTATTGGTGGTGCTGGGAAGGGAAGGCCAGTTCAGCTGGCCGGAATACACCGGCTCCCAGTTGCATCCGGGCCATCGCCACGAGGGGGTGTTGCTGCCGGGGGATCGACTGGTGGTGCCGGTTCACAGCGGCCAGGCCAACCTGCTGCTGCTCAGCTGCTCACTGACCAAATTGCGCGGTGTGGCCTTGGCCCATGGCCTGGGCAATCCGGATTGGTCTGGCCTGGCCAGCGCCCTGCCCAGCCAGCACTCCCTGCTACATCAATGTTGCAGTCGCTTGCTGGCCCTGGCCGTTGAGCCGCTTACCCCCATGGCCACAGCCCTCGTGAATTCCCTGGAGCTGCTGCTGCAAAACAGCTTGGTGAGCTTGGCGGGCTCGCAAGCCTGCAGCCTGGATGCCGATAATCCCTCCCACGAACACGTGGTGCGAGCGATTGGCATCATGAAACAACAGCTCGATCGCCCCCTAACCGTGGAGCAGATCAGCCAGGCCTGTCACATCTCGGCGCGCACCCTGCAGTCTGCCTTCAAGGCGGTATGCCACCTAACGCCGATTCAAACCCTGCAAGAATTGCGCCTCGAAGCCCTGCGCTGCCGCTTACAGAACGGCGAAGATGTATCCAGTGCCTGTCAGGCGGTGGGACTGAGGGCTTCCGGGCGCATCGCCGCCGCCTATCGCGAACGCTACGGCGAGTTGCCGCGCGAAACCCGGCTGAGCCGCCAACCAATCTCAGCCGAAGACCAGTTAACCAGTGCAGAGGTGTTGCAGCTGTTCAATCCAACTGCCAATCTCCGCCAGTCGCCGCGGCAGAACGGCGCCGATCGGCAAGCAGCTGGCCATCTTTGAACTGCACCAGTCGTTCGGCCCGCGAAGCCACCTCCAGCTCATGGGTCACCAGCACCAGGGTGATGCCGCTCTGGTGCAGGGCGTCAAAAATGGCCAGCACCTCGGAGGTGGTGCGGGAATCGAGGGCACCGGTGGGTTCATCGGCCAACAGCAGCGCCGGGTTGTTGATGATCGCCCTGGCGATCGCCACCCGCTGTTGCTGGCCGCCGGACAGTTGATTTGGTTTGTTAGCCAGGCGCTGGGCCAGGCCCACCCGCTCCAGGGCCGCGGTCGCCCGCTGGCGCCGCTCCACCAGGGGCACACCCGCGTACACCATCGGCAGCATCACGTTCTCCAGGGCACTGAGCTGGGGCAGCAGGTGAAATTGCTGAAACACAAAGCCCAGGTCGCGGTTGCGCAGTAGGGCCAGCTGGTCGTCGCTGAGGCTCTCGATCGCCCTGCCGTTGAGCCGGTAGCTGCCGCTGCTGGGCCGATCCAGACAGCCCAAAATGCTCATGGCCGTGCTCTTGCCAGATCCCGATGCCCCCATCACCGCCACATATTCGCCTTGGCAAACCCTGAGGCTGAGATGATCGAGGGCCTTAACCCTCATCTCCCCTTCGCCGTAATACTTACAAACCTGGATTAGTTCGGCTACAGGCGTTTGTGCGGCCACTAATTGTATTGGCGATACTGTTGTAGATGCTAATGGTGATGGCGGTGATGATGTTGGTTTAGAGGCTGGTGGCAATGCTGTTGCCAGGGGTGTTTCGATTGGAGCTGTTGGAGCTGCTTCCGGCGGGGCACCCACTTAGCCCAGGGCGGCTGGGCCGCCGCCGGAGGCAGCTATGGCCTGTTGCAATATCGGCGTACCGGCCACGGTGCTGCTGGCCCAGATAAACAGGGGATTAGATAAAATTCCGCCCACCGCTGTTACCAGTACACAGCCCACCAGAGCGGCGCGCAGCGAGGGCATGCCAGCCAGGTTCCAGGTGATAGCTGGATAGGCCTTTACCACATCAGACGCCTCATGGGGCTCCTTCACCACCATCATCTTAATTACGGAGATGTAGTAGTAGATCGAAACAACGGAGGTGACTAGTCCAACTACTACCAGCAGGTACTGGTGGTCAGCCCAGCCGGCAAAGAACAGGTAAATCTTGCCGAAGAAGCCGAGCATCGGCGGAATTCCACCCAAGGAGAGCAGGCAAAGGCTGAGGCCCAGGGTGATCAGTGGATCCTTCTGGTAGAGGCCGGCATAATCTGCAATTCGATCTGAGCCGGTGCGCAATGAGAAGAGAATGATGCAGGCAAAGGCGCCAAGATTCATAAATAAATATGCCGCCAAATAGAGCACCATGGCCGCAAAGCCATCCTCGGTGCCGCAAACCATGCCGATCATCACAAATCCAGCCTGGCCGATCGAGCTATAGGCCAGCATTCGCTTCATCGAGGTTTGGGCCAGGGCCACCACGTTGCCGAGCACCATGCTCAGCACCGCCAGCACGGTGAACAGGAGCTTCCACTGCTCGTTGAAGCTCTCGAAACAGCCCACCAATATGCGCAGGGCCAGGGCAAAACCTGCCGCCTTGGAGCCCACCGATAAAAAGGCCACCACTGGCGTGGGCGAGCCCTCGTAGACGTCGGGAGTCCATTGGTGAAAGGGCACGGCGGCGATTTTGAAGGCCACCGTTGCCAGCACAAACACCAGCGAAAGCGCCGCCACCGGCTTGGCACTGGTCTGCAGCGCCACAGAGATGGATGCCAGATCAGTGGCACCGCCGGTGATGCCATAGAGCAGGGAAGCGCCATAGAGAAACACCGCCGCCGCCGCCGAACCCACCAATAAATATTTAAGAGCTGCCTCAGAACTGCGGGCGTCGCGCTTCATGTAGCCCGCCAACAAATAACTGGAAACCGAGAGGGTTTCCAGCGAAATAAAGATGCTCACCAGATCGGTGGAGCCACAGAGAATCATTGCCCCCACGGTGGCGGCCAGCAGGATCGCTGCGTACTCGCCCACCGGGGTGCCGCTGCGCTCCACGTAGCGCCAACTCAGCAGCAGAGTGATCAAGGTGGAGGCGGCTACCACGGCCCGGAAGGCCACCGCCAGGTTGTCGGCCAGGAAACCACCAAAAAAGGAGGGCGCCAGGGGGGAGTTCCACTGCAGCGCCAGCAGCACCAGGGCCGCGCCCAGGCCCCCGTAGCAAACGGGCGGCACCCAGCGGCTGGCCGCTTTTTCACCCGCCAGATCCACCAGTAGCGAGATCAGCAGGGCGAGCAGCACCGCCGCCTCCGGGGCGATCGCCCCGGCATTCAGCTGCAGGCTCAGATCGCCCATGCTCGGCATAGCCAGCCCAGCTCCCCCCAGGTCTGCCAGCAGCGATGGCATAAACCCTTGCAGGGTTGGCCCAGCGTCGATCACGGCGTCGATCACAGCGTTGAGGGCGGCGCAGTTTGGTTCGCAGGATCGTAGCCATGCTGCCGCTGGATTTAGGGGCTTTCAGCTGGGCTGCCAGCAGCCCCATTTGCTTCACCCCCGGCGGTGGATGCGATAGAGAGGGAAGCGAACGTCCGCCAGCCCGTGGCCCACACCCTGGTCATCGTCGAGAGCCCCACCAAGGCCCGCACCATCCGCGGTTTCCTGCCGCGGGAGTTCCGCGTCGAGGCATCGATGGGCCACGTGCGCGATCTGCCCAACAGCGCCAGCGAGATTCCCGCCGCCTACAAGGCCGAAAAGTGGGCCAACCTCGGCGTCAATACCGACAACAGCTTCGAGCCCCTCTACGTGGTGCCGAAGGACAAGAAAAAAATTGTCAAGGAGCTCAAGGAGGCCCTCAAGGGCGCCGATCAGCTGCTGCTGGCCACGGACGAAGACCGCGAAGGCGAGAGCATCAGCTGGCACCTGCTGCAGCTGCTGGCGCCCAAAGTGCCCGTCAAGCGCATGGTGTTCCACGAGATCACCAACCAGGCCATCGGCCGCGCCCTGGAGCAGACCAGGGAGCTGGACATGGAATTGGTGCACGCCCAGGAGACGCGCCGCATCCTCGATCGCCTGGTGGGCTACACCCTCTCGCCCCTGTTATGGAAAAAGGTGGCCTGGGGTCTCTCCGCCGGCCGGGTGCAGTCGGTGGCGGTGCGCCTGTTGGTGCAGCGCGAACGGGCCCGTCGCGCCTTCCACAGCGGCAGCTACTGGGATCTCAAGGCCCAGTTGGAGCAGGCCGGCAGCCGCTTTGAGGCCAAACTCAGCCACCTGGACGGCTCGCGCATCGCCGGCGGTGCCGATTTCGACGAAACCACCGGCAACCTCAAGCCGGGCAGTAGCGCCAGGTTGCTCAGCGAGGCCGAGGCCGGCGCCCTGCAGCAGGCCCTGCGCCAGGCCCCCTGGAGCGTCGTGGCCGTCGAGGCCAAGCCGTCGCTGCGCAAGCCGGTGGCGCCCTTCACCACCAGCACCCTGCAGCAGGAGGCCAACCGCAAATTGCGCCTATCCGCCCGCGACACCATGCGCGTCGCCCAGGGGCTCTACGAGCGCGGCTTCATCACCTACATGCGCACCGACTCGGTGCACCTCAGCGACCAGGCGATCCAGGCGGCCCGCAGCTGCGTAGAGCAGAAATACGGCAAGCCCTTCCTCAGCCCCCAGGTGCGCCAGTTCTCCACCAAGGCCCGCAATGCCCAGGAGGCCCACGAGGCGATCCGACCCGCCGGCGAGAGCTTCCGCGATCCCGTGGCCACCGGCCTCGATGGCCGCGATCTGGCCCTCTACGAACTGATCTGGAAGCGCACCGTGGCCAGCCAGATGGCCGACGCCAAGCTCACCATGCTCAGCGTCGACCTGCAGGCAAGCGCCGCCGGCCTGGGCACCGCCAACTTCCGCGCCACCGGCAAGCGCATCGACTTCGCCGGCTTCTTCCGCGCCTATGTGGAGGGCTCCGACGACCCCGACGCCGCCCTGGAGGGCCAGGAGGTGTTGCTGCCCGCCTTGAGCGAGGGCGATAAACCCAGCTGCCTGGCGGTGGAGGCCCTCGGTCACCAAACCCAGCCCCCCGCCCGCTACAGCGAGGCCGCCCTGGTGAAGATGCTGGAGAAGGAGGGCATTGGCCGTCCCTCCACCTACGCCTCGATCATCGGCACGATCGTGGATCGGGGCTACGCCACCCTGTTGGCCAACGCCCTCACCCCCAGCTTCACCGCCTTTGCGGTGACGGCCCTGCTGGAGGAGTACTTCCCGGACTTGGTGGATACGGGGTTCACCGCCCGCATGGAGAACACCCTCGATGAGATCTCCACCGGCAAGGTGGACTGGCTGCCCTACCTGGATCAGTTTTTCAAGGGCGACCAGGGCCTGGAGCACCAGGTGGCCCGGCGGGAGGGCGACATCGACCCCGGCGCCTCCCGCACCGTGGTGTTGGAGGGGCTGCCCTGCGTGGTGCGCATCGGTCGCTTCGGGGCCTACCTGGAGGCCAAGCGCCTGGCCGATGACGGCACAGAAGAGCTGCTCAAGGTGACCCTGCCCCAGGAGATCACCCCGGCCGATCTCGATGCCGACAAGGCCGAGTTGCTGTTGCGCCAGAAGGCCGAGGGGCCGGAATCCCTGGGTCAAGATCCGGAAAGCGGCGAGGCGATCTACCTGCTCTTCGGCCAATACGGCCCCTACCTGCAGCGGGGCCAGGTGAGCGACGACAACCCCAAGCCCAAGCGCGCCTCCCTGCCCAAGGGGGTCAAGCCCGAGGAGCTCAGCATCGAGGATGCCCTGGGCTTGCTGCGCCTGCCCCGCCAGTTGGGCGATCATCCCGAAGGTGGCCGCATCGAGGCGGGCCTGGGGCGGTTTGGCCCCTACGTGGTGCATCACCAGGGCAAGGGCGAAAAGGCTTACCGCTCGCTCAAGGGCGAAGACGACGTACTTAGCATCGATCTCAACCGGGCCCTGGAGCTGCTCGCCGAACCGAAGCGGGGTCGCGGCGGCCGTACCGCCCTCAAGGATCTGGGCACCCCCGAGGGAGCCGAGGAGGCGATCCAGCTGTTCAATGGCCCCTACGGTCTTTACGTAAAGCAGGGCAAGCTGAATGCCTCCCTGCCCGAAGGCGCCAGCGCCGACACCATCACCATCGAAGAGGCCCAGCAACTGCTGGCGGCCAAGGCTGCTGCAGGCGGAAAAGCTGCTGCAGGCGGAAAAACCGGCGGCAAGGCCGGGAGCAAGGCCTCTGGTGCCAAGGCTGCTGCTGGTTCAAAGGCTGCTGGTAAAAAAGCTGCCGCCACTAAAACTTCTCCAGCCAAGGCCGCAGCTGATCCTTCGCCGGCCCGCAAGGCGCCCACCACCACCAAGTCTGGTCGCCTGCGGGCCAGCGCCGTGCGGGTGATCAGGGCCGCCGACAGTTGATGAACCAGCCGCTGCGGCGACAGCAGGGGGCCCAGCTCCTGGCTGGCCCCCTGCTGGCCGGCTG
>CANHSW010000113.1 GCA_947463165.1 Cyanobacteriota bacterium | reverse complement strand
GGGCTCAGCCAGGCGGCTGAGGTTGGGTGTGCCGCCGAGCCACAGCTGGTATTGATCCGCGCCACTGCCCACTAAGCCCAGTTCAGCCATATAGGGCCTGGCGCAGCCATTGGGACAGCCGGTCATGCGCACCAACAGCGATTTCTCTATGCCGATGCGCCGCAACAGACCATCGAGCCGATCGAGCACCTCCGGCAAAATGCGTTCGGCTTCCGTAACCGCCAGACCGCAGAGGGGCAGGGCCGGGCAGGCGATGGCATGGCGGGCCAGCAGCGGCGGGGCCTCAGGGGCCTCAAAGCCAATGGCAGCCAGCGCGTTCACCAGGGTGGTGCGCTGACCTGTGCCGATGTTGCAGAGCAGCAGATCTTGATTTGGAGTGATGCGCACCTCCAATTTGTAGGTATCCACCAGGCGACGCAGGCCTGCCTTGGTGGGGCCTGCCAAGCGGCCGCAGAGCAGAGGTATGCCCACAAACCACTTACCTGGGGCCTGGCGATGCCAGCCCAGATAGTCTTTCAATTGGGCCTTGGGCTCCTTGCGCAGGCTCTTGATCGGGTGCTGGAAATAGCGCTTTAGCTCCTGCTCAAACCAGGCGATACCGCGGTCGTGAATTAGATACTTCATCCGGGCATGCCGGCGCTGCTGGCGATCGCCATGATCCCTTTGCAGGGCCACAATCGCCTGCACCAGATCGAGCACCTGGCCATAGGCCACATAGCCCAGCGGATCGGCGGTGCGGGCAAAGGTTTCTTCTTTGTTGTGGGTACGGCCCATGCCGCCACCCACATAGACATTGCAGCCCTGGGGTCTACCGGAGGGATCGCTGAACAGCACCAGGCCGATGTCCTGGGTGAGCAGGTCCACCGAGTTGTCCCCAGGCACCGTTACCGCCACCTTGAACTTGCGCGGCAGGTAGGTGGAGCCATAGAGCGGTTCAGCCCCATCGCCACTAAACACCTGCCCCTCGCTCTGGCGGGCCTTAACTGCGGCCACCTGGGGCTTTGGCTTGATTCTGTAGCTGAGGTCGCCATCCACCCAGATATCCAGGTAGGAGCCCTCCGCCGCCTTGGGCGAAAGCAAATCGGCGATCGACTCAGCCAGGGCGCGGGCCGCCGGGTAGCCGCCCTTCACATAGGGGGCGGCAGGGGCCATCACATTGCGGTTGATGTCGCCGCAGGCCGCCAGGGTGGAACCCAGATGGCGCACGATCGTGCCGATCACCTCCTTGAGGTTTTCCTTGCGCACGCCGTGCATTTGGAAGGCCTGGCGGGTGGTGGCCCGCAGGGTGCCATTGCCGAGCCGATCGGCCAGTTCATCGATGGCCAGATAAAGCTGGGCGGGGATGCAGCCGCCGGGGCTGCGCAGCCGCAGCATCATCTGCCAGTCCTTGTCTTGGCCCTTCTGGCGGTTGTCGCGGTCGTCCTGCTGATAGCTGCCGTGAAACTTGAGGATTTGAACGGCGTTTTCGCTGAAGTTGGGCCGCCCATTGGCCAGTTCGCCGAGCAGGGGCTCCAACAGGTGGCCGCTATCGGCCTTGAGCTGCTCCAGCTTGCTCGGGGTAGCGCCGCTGCCGGCACCTGCTGCCCCGCTGCCGGCATAGCCCCTGCCACTGGAAGCGGCAGTCGGACTGGGCATGCCGTTGGCGGCGATTGCGGCATCAGGCGCTCCTGCTGCGGCCATGCTGGCTTCGGTCATGCTTGCTTCAGCCATTGCTGTGGCGTTGACTGCACAATTACTGAAGCTAGCGAATCGGCTGAAGCAAGCGAAGAGGCTGAAGCTAGCGAATGGCCTTCAATACAGTCGCCGTATCCCGCCCTGGCTGTGTGAGCACGTTCCTGCTCGAGATCGGAACCGAGGAGCTGCCCGCCGACTTCGCCCGGCTGGCCCTGCCCCAGCTGGAAACTCTGGTGGGCCGCGATCTGCTGGCCGCCCGGCTGCAGCACGGGAAGATCTCGGTTACCAGCACCCCGCGCCGGCTGGCGATCAGCGTGGCGGGCTTGGCCTTAGCCCAATCAGACCTGGTGGAGGAGCGCAAGGGCCCCCCCGCCGGCCAGGCCTTCAAAGATGGCGTTCCCACCCAGGCTGCCAAGGGCTTTGCCAGCCGTTGCGGCATTGGCGTGGCGGCCCTGGAGGTGCGCGAGACGGCCAAGGGGCCCTTCGTGTTCGCCACGGTGCAGGAGCCGGGGCGCCCCACCGCCAGCGTGCTGACCGAGTTGATTCCCAGCTGGATTGGGGCGCTGCAGGGGCGCCGGTTCATGCGCTGGGGGGAGGGGGAGAGCCGCTTCTCCAGGCCGGTGCGCTGGCTGGTGGCCCTGCTGGATGCGGAGCTGCTGGCCGTGGAACTGGAGGGCTGCGATCCGCCGCTGCGGGCTGACCGCTACAGCCGCGGCCATCGGCTCCAGTCGCAAAGCGTAGAGATTCCCCATGCCGAGGCCTATGTCGAGTGCCTGACGGCTGCGGGTGTGCAGGTGAACCGCAGCCAGCGGGCCCAGCTGATTCGCCAACAGGTGGAGAGTGCCGCCGCCGCCCTGGGGGCCCGGCCCGATCTGCCCGAGCAGCTGTTTGACGAACTCACCGACCTGGTGGAGGCGCCCCTGTTGATCGAGGGGGCCGTAGCCGACGCCTACCTGGACCTGCCCGCCGAGGTGCTGAGCACGGTGATGCGCAGCCACCAGCGCTATGTGCCGCTGTATCGGGCCGATGCCCAGCACGATCCCCTGGCCCTCGCTGCCCGCGGCTCGCTGCTGCCCCGCTTCCTCTGCATCGGCAATGGCCTGGCTGCCGCCACAAACACCGTGCGCCGCGGCAATGAACGGGTGCTCAAGGCCCGCCTGGCGGATGCGCAATTCTTCATCAATGCCGACCGGGCGGTGCCGAGCATCGACCGCCGCGACCAGCTGGCCCGGGTCAGCTTCGCCGAGGGATTGGGTTCGCTGCTCGATCGCGTCGAGCGCCTGGAGTGGTGCACCGATGCACTGCTGCAGCAGCTGGGCACTAATTCCGCCATAGGCAGCGACTCCGCCATGGGCACCAGTTCCGCCATAGGCAGTGACTCCGCCATGGGCATAGATTCCGCCACCGCAACCCAGGCCCGCCGCGCCGCCCACCTCTGCAAGCACGATCTGGTGAGCCAGATGGTGGGCGAATTCCCCGAACTGCAGGGGGTGATCGGCGGCAAGTACCTGCTGGCGGAGGGGGAGGGGCGCCAGGTGGCCCTGGCGGTGTTGGAGCACTACCTGCCCAAGGGGGCCGGCGACGCCCTGCCAGGCTCCCCTGCCGGCGCCCTGGTGGCCCTGGCGGAACGGCTGGAGTTGCTACTTAGCATTTATGCGAAGGGGGAGCGGCCCAGCGGTTCTTCCGACCCCTACGCCCTGCGCCGCGCCGGCAATGGCCTGCTGCAGATTTTGTGGGATCGCGACTGGAGCCTCAACCTGGAAGCCCTGCTCCTGCGGGCCACCAGCCACTGGGCCGCGCTACTGCCCGAATTGAAGGTGGATGCGGCATCCCTGGCCGGGGAACTGGGCGAATTTTTACGCCAGCGACTGCTCTCGCTGCTGGAGGAGCAGGGCCTCGATGCCGATCTGGTGCAGGCCGTGGCCGGTGAAACCGTCGCCCTGGAGCGAGTGCTCCGGGATCCAGCCGATGCCCGCCAGCGGGCTGAGCTGCTGGCGCAGCTGCGGGCCAGCGGCGAGCTGGCGGCGGTGCAGGCAGTGGTAACCCGGGCCGCCCGGCTAGCGGAGAAGGGCGATTTAGGGCTGGATCAGATCAGCCCCAGCCAACTGGTGCAGCCCGAACTGTTCGAACAACCCAGCGAACAGGCGATGTTGGAGGTGTTGCAACAGCTGGAACCAATTGCCGGTGGCAGTTCCAGCGATCGCTATCAACTGCTAACCGAGCGGCTGGCCAGTAGTGCCCCCACCCTGGCGGCCTTCTTCGATGGCGACCACAGCGTGATGGTGATGGCCGAAAACCTGGAGATTCGCCGCAATCGCCTCAACCTCCTGGCCCTACTGCGCAACCAAGCCACCGTGCTGGCAGACTTCAGCCGCATCAGCGGATAGCATCAATAAAGCGAAGCCGTAGGTGATAAACCGAAGCCGCAGGCGAGAAGATTGCAATAAATCAGAGGCGGTTGCAATAAATTGGAGGTAATTTCAATAAAATAGCAGCTGCATTGCGAAACCCCTGGAGAAACCGCTGTTTTGACTATCAATCCACTAGCGTAATTTACAGAATCAAGGCTGCATTGGCCGTGGCTAGGATCTTCCAGGGTCTCTCCAGGCCTTTCCGAATTTTCCTAAGGGTACCAAGAAACAAGCCCTCCAAATCATGAGAACAAGCGGGCTCATGACAGCAGCGAGAGCTGAATATTTCGAGATGCTGCTTAATATAGCGAGGCCTACGCGGCCAGTTTGATGATCACTCCTTGATCCGCCCTTCGCCACTCAAGCGGATGGTCATCAATGTCTGCACCACGTACACCAGCTGGGCGGTACTCCAGCCTGCCATCAGAACGCCATTGATCGCTTCACCCACGCTCAAGAGTCGCCAACAGCCATGCAGGGTCATGTCGCCATAGCCCACGGTGGTGAAGGTAATGCCAGAGAAATAAAAACTTGTCTCGAAACCCTGAATCAGTCCCAGGCGCCAATAGAGAATTGCCCAAAGGCCAATCTCCACAATCAACGCCCCGCCAGTGAGCAGGGCCATGGCCAGGATCACCAGTAGCCGGCGCCCGGCATGGCGCCGACACCAGCGCCGCAACCAGCTCTGGTGAAGCAACTCCGCCTGAACCACCGTCACCAGGGTGTGCACTAGAGAGGTGAGCACCAGCAGGGCAATGGCCAGTGCCAGCTGCAGAGCGATGCCCATGGCGCCGGCACTGTTTTGGCAACTCTCCGGGACAGCCGCAGCGCCATTGGCCCTGGCCTGGCTACCGATCAGCCAGGCTGCGGCCAACGGCGCCAGCAGCGGGGCGATCAGCGACGGTGGCCATAGGCGGCACCGCCAGCGCCAGGAGAACAGGGCTGGCATCAGCGTTGCGGAGCTTCTGGTGGGGGGAGGCCCAACCAACGGGCTTCTTCTCGCGCAGCAGGCAAGATGCGCAGCAGGTCTGCGGCAGAGCTGTCGGATTTTTGCTTGAGCTGCTGGTAGCGCCGCAGGGCGGAGTTGGGAAAAACAACCAGGCCGATGGCCAGGGCCAGGCCGCAGCCGAGGGCGTAGTCGAACCAGCGATGGGGGATGTACCAGGCCACCAGCGGGCCATAGCCCACGAAGGCCACACCACTGGAAATCAGCGCCGTTCGCAGGTGATCAGTACGACCCAATGCAACCATCAGCGCAGCGGTTCCGCCGAGCACCAGGCCATTGGCCAGGCTGCTGATGCCGATGCTGTTGAACACCAGCAGGGGCATCAAAATGCCCAGGCTCACTCCCACCAATCGATCCCGGACACGCAATAGGGTGTCGCCAATGCTGTCGTTCAGCAACAACACCACTCCGAAATAGAGATATTTGGGGGTAACGGCACCGATACCATTACCAATGGCTAAAGCCAGGCTGGCGAACACCAACTTGCGCCAAAAAAAGGGCGATCGCAGCCCAATCATGAGGCGCTCGCCAGCGCTGGTTTCTGATTTAGTTTCGGGCTTGGTCTCCGGCTTGGTCTCCGGCTTGGTATGTGACTTGGCTTCGGGCTTGATTTCGGGATGGCCAGGGGAGCCAGGGGCCATGCCGGCCGGTGTGAAGGCAAATTGGATCAAGCTGGCCACGGCCAATCCAATGGCAATCCCCTGCAGCTGATCCCAGCTATCGCTAAAGCTGGGTGAACTGCTCAGCAGCGGCAATACCCCCACCACCGCCAGCACACCGGCCAGCATCCGCAATTTGCTGGGCAACAGCAGGCCCAGCAGCTGCATCAGGGCCGCCACCAAACCAAACACAAACACCTGGGGAGCGCCTGTCATCACTTCGCTGGCCAGCACGCCAATCCCCAGGCCAAGGGCGCAGATCAGCAACAACACCGGATAGATCGCCAGTGGCCAGCGGCTGAAATCTGGCCGCACCACCAGGGCGGCGATCACGGCGCCGTAGGCCACCGGCTCTCCACTGAGGCCAATGCCGCCCACCAGGGCACTGGTGAGACCCGTCGCCAGGGCGATCACCAGGGCGGCCCGCAGGGCCAAACCATCGCCATGGGGAGCGGAACCGGCCATCTCAGGGTCCGGGGGGGCGCAGGGCTTGAATCCAGCCCACCAGCAGCACCACCAGCAACAGAGCCAGCCAGAACCAGAGCCTCGGTGAGCTGCTCACGGCAGCGATGGCCAGCAGCAGCAGGGCCAACCAGGGGGCCGGTTGACGCCAGGGCTGGAGCCAGGAAGGGCGGCTCATCGCTGGGCACCTCCCAACCAGCGCAGGAAGGGCATCAGGTAGCTCACCGGGGAACGGCGTTCTACAACCACCTTCAGCTTGGCTGGGGTGCCGTTCTCCAGACGCAGATCTGGGCCGAGGCCGCTGCTCCAGCGCAGGCCGCTGGTGGAGGCGGCCCCTTCCAGGGCCACGGTGACCAGCACCACTGGCGCAATCAGCTTGTCGGCGGCGGTGGCCATGGGATCCCCGCCCTCACCAAGGGCGGCCTGGCGGCTGCGGGCCATCAGGCTGGTGGCCAGTTCGGGATCTCCCACCACCCGACTCACCTCCGCTAAATCGGCATTCGATGGTGAGATGTTCACGATCCTGCCGATCACGGATCCATAGCGCTGGGTGGTGCCGCCGTAGCGATCCCGGCTCTGCAGGAGTGGATCCAGTTTGATCTCGTCGCCCGGCTTCAGCCGAGCCGCATCCGCATCGCTGAACAGGC
>CANHSW010000112.1 GCA_947463165.1 Cyanobacteriota bacterium | reverse complement strand
TATTCTACACTGGCAATGTAGCGTCGCCATTTATACCAAAGCTAGCTTCAAGCCAGGTCAATTTTCCCGATCCGCTAGATCGCAGCAGTGGAGACCAGCCAACCCAATGGTCTTTGTCGAGAAACATTGGGCCTTCCAGCCCCAAGACGACAATTGCGAAAATAACAAGCATTTTAGGATTACTTGGCAATAACAAGCGAAAAAATATAGATCACTCGGGGCATTGAAATCGATAGATTTAAATTACTAAACTGACGCAAATAAACTTAAGCCTTCTAGCCCCTCAAACAGCAAATAGGCACCCAAAGCCAGGGCGAGTACTCCCACAAGCCATTCGGCCTTGTGGCGCAACCAATCTTCCAGCTTAGCAATGCTATCTCTAATGCCGCCACTGCTGAGCAGCCAGGCAAGGGGAGGAAGCAACATTAGCGAGCTTGCCATCAGCGTAAATAGTCCAGTCACCTCGGCGTCGGCACCTAGGCCAGGTTCATTACTAAGTAGAAGACCGGCTTCCTTGAGATAAAAAACTAAATTTTCTGGGGTAAGAATAGCACTGGCCGCACCAACACCAATTAGCGTAATTGTACTAAAATCAGGCAACTGGTTCATCAACCGCAAAGCCATGCCCTCCTCCCCTATATTTGCCTGAGGAGTGAGTTGATACAGGCCCAACCCGAGCAGGGCTCCAGCCCCGAGTAAGTCGATCAGCACCTGCTCCCGGGCCCCGTGGCTAAGGGTGATCGAAAAACTTTCCCCCAGCACCATCAAACAGGCAATCGCCAGGGCATTGGCGGATGCCCAACCCAGCACGTAGGCCAGGGCCCGCTGGAGGGGAGCCTTGCCCAGCAGCAACAGGGTCACCACGCATATATGCAGTGGTGAAAAGGCAACCCCGATACCAAATAGCGACGACTTAGTGATCAGCTCGGGGGAAAGCAGGGCGAAAAATGGCAGAGTGGCAAAAGGCAGAGAAAAAATGGGCAAGGGAACGCCTGAACCAATACCAATTGTCAATGCTAGGTGTTCCGGCTTAGCTCTGGAGAGCGCAGGGGCAGAGCTAGGCGCCCAGGCAAAAGACGCAGCGGCGCAAAGCCCCAGCAAGGGAGCACCTAGCTGGCAAAGCCGATTGAGAGGGGAAAGTTTTTAAGGGATTAAACTTGAATACCATTTTCCTGGTGTACGGAGCTGGCGGGATGAGCCAGTTCACTGAGCTGGTACCCGGAGCCAAGCTGACGGAGCTGGTGTGCTGAGCTGCTACAACGGGAAGCATGAATACCCTGGTTGCCAGCTTGCTGAGGCCTGAGGCCTACGACCACCCAGTGGCGAAAATACAGCTACAGGAAACACACATATCCTGGGTTTTCTTGACTGGAACCTACGCATACAAATTGAAAAAGCCAGTAGATTATGGCTTCGTGAATTTCAGCACCCCTGAACGCCGGCGGCACTTTTGCCAGGAAGAAGTGCGCTTGAATCGCCGCCTGGCCAGCAACGTCTATATCGATGTGGTGGCGGTGCATGGTCCGCCTGAACGGGCAACTTGCTGGGGTGATGGTCAGGTGATTGACCATCTAGTGCGCATGCACCAGTTTCCGCAGCAATCAATGTTAGGGGCGGTGTTAGCTCGCGATGAGCTGCGAGATGAGCAGATTGACCAACTCGCCGACGACTTGGCTCGCTTTCAGGCGGCGGCGGCCATCGCTCCAGCCGAGGGGCCCTACGGCTCGGCAAAAGCCGTCCGCGATCCCGTGCAGGCCAATTTTGCCAGCCTGGAGGCATCTAACCTACTGGCCAAAGATCCAAGAGCGGCAGCGGGGCTGGAGAGATTGCGGCAGTGGGCAAGTGAGGAATGGCAGCGGCTGGAGTCCCGCTTCCAGCAGCGGCTAGCCAGCGGCAGAGTAAGGGAGGGTCACGGCGATTTACACCTGGGCAACATGGTGGTGCTGGACGATCGCATCACCGTTTTTGACTGCCTCGAATTTAGTGACACCTTGCGATGGATTGATGTAATTAGCGATTTAGCTTTTTTAGTAATGGATCTACAGGAGCACGGCCAGGCACGCCTGGCAACGCGCCTGCTCAATCGCTGGTTGGAACAAACTGGTGATTGGGAAGCCATGGACCTATGGCGCTGGTATGGCTGCTACCGGGCCCTGGTGCGGGCCAAGGTGGCTGCCCTGGGGGGTAGTACTGCACTGCATAGTTACTTACGGTTCGCTGAACAGCTGATCAATCCACGTCCCAGCATTCTGGCGATCACCACCGGAGTCTCAGGACTAGGTAAGTCGCGTCACAGCCTGGCGGTGGCGGAGCGTTTGGGCTGGATTCGGCTGCGATCCGATGTGGAGCGCAAGCGCATGTTTGGTCTCTGGGGCATTCCCCGCCGCGCCGAACTCAGTGACAATCCCTATACTATCGCCGTGAGCGAAGAATTGTTTGGCAAACGGCTGCCAGGGCTAGCTGAGCAACTGATCCGCGCCGGCCATGCAGTGGTGGTGGACGCCACTTTTCTGCGCCGCTTGGACCGCCAACGGATGGCCGATTTGGCCCGGAAACTGAATGTGCCTTTTCTGATTTTGCAGCCGATTGCGCCGATCGAGGTGGCGCGGGCCCGGATTAGAAATCGCCTGCGCCACGGCCGCGATGCCTCCGACGCCAGCGAGGCGGTTTTATTAGAACAATTGGCCCTACTTGAACCATTAAACGCACAGGAAAACAGCTGTTGCATTCAGGTGCAGGCCAATAGTGACCCAGAACAGCTAGCCATGGCGGTGACCAAGTGGTGCGAGCGGCAGCGTCAGGAGCCACCTAGATAAAGGGCGCATTACATAATTCCCCAAAGAATCCATTGGCACATAGTGATTAAAACCTAACTGAAGGGCGCCTCGATAAATTGCCCATTTTGCTCTTGCGACTCAGGGTCTAGCAAGTTGTGCTGCAAAGCTTCTTGCATCAGAAGATCGGCGAGATTTGGGATTTTTCAAGGAGCCTTAATTTCTTTTTTAATAGTTAATTTTAGGTATTAGAGAGGCTTTGGAAAAGATATATCAAAAATTGGCAATGCGACTCTCACCAGTCAAGAGCAAGCCAGTCCTCAACCGGTTTCTCGCGCCATGAGATCTGTGAGATTTGCGATTTTCGAGATGCCCGAAAATCCAAGCCATGGCTAATTTAATAAAGCTATGAATAATCCGCGCCACGGCTAATTAAAATGACTCTGAAAAACCCGAGCCAGAACCAATGGAGCTTTTTCGCGGATAATCCCTGGAAGACCGGATAAAAATATCAAAATATCAATGACTACTAGCGTTTATCGCTCACTTTATCCTGGTCGCCTTGAACCGTGAGTCGGCTGATCAGCAAACCCATCACCACTGCTACGTAAAACACGCCAATCACCGATATAGCCACAGCACTAATTTGAGCCTGGGGAGAATGTGGAATTATGTCGCCATAGCCAGTACTGGTAAGAGTGACAAAAGCAAAGTAGTTCAAACGCTCAAAACTCATGCGAAACACCGATGCCGTATTTGTCAAATGTTGCTGGCTGTCTTGAATTACTGATACGTCCGCGTCTACCAAATTATGAAAGCTCCCGGGTTGCACCGTCTCCAGGGCGGAAAACAGCAGACCAGCGGTGATGCCGAGCAGTAGGTAGCCGGCACTAGCCCCCATCAGCACCTGGGCAGTAATCCGGGTTTCCAGACTTAGCAGGCGAATCAAGCGCACCGCACTCCAGGCAATGAATATGGTCCACACCACCAGTAGTGGCAAGCCACTGGTTTGCATTTCCAGGGGCGTGAACACCCACACGGTGCCCACCAGGATGGCAGCTAAAGCCAACAGCCTGTAGGCCAGGCTCCAGCGGCGCTTAGCGGACTGGCCGCCGCTGGCCTCCCTGCCACTGGCGCGCCCGAGCCCCTGGATCAGCAACAGGGGCAGCAGGCCATAGCCCAGGCTGCTGGTGTAGCCCCAGCCCTTGGGCAGGGCAAAGCTAATCAGCACCAACAGGCAGAGCAGCAGGAGCTGGCCATACCAGCTGTGACGTTGCTGCAAGTCGAGGCTGCTCATGGGCATGGGTTCAAATCGGCACGGCCCCATCGCGATCGGAGCGAAACACCAGCGGTAGAGAGCTGAGCTGCTGCTCTAGCAGGCCCACCAGCCGCTCGAACATCTGGCGGGTGATCGGCGCTCCGGTACCCATGCCCTCGCGGCTGAGCAACACCAGTTCGAGCCTGGCTCCGCCGGTTTTGGACTGGAGATCGGCGAACAGCTGCATGCGCTGACTCTCTCCCGCCGGCTTGAGCAGGGCACTGAGGTGGGCGGGCGTGCGGTGATCGACTTCGGCATCCACCTGATCCAGCAAGCTAGTGAGGCTATCGAGCACAGAATTTGCCGCAACGGCGGCGGGAAGCTGAAGCACCAACAAAAAACGTGCCATTCCGCCTTCACAGTCACACGGGCGACGCTACCTTGACCTTCTCACCCCCGGGCTTGTCGTGCATTTTTGGGCTCCCGCCATTGATCCTGCCCATCCGCTGCAGTGCACCCAAGCTGAGCGGTACGTACTCAAATGCCTCAATAACGGCACATATCTAGCTGTGGCCGCCGACGGACAGGCCCTGGCGCAGGTGGGCCACCCCAGCGATGCCCACCGCTTCCACACCCATGAAGCGGCCTTGCGCACGGCCACCGAGCTAAATCAAGAAGGTCGAGGCCCGATCGATGTGGTCAAAATCGACTGAGTTCAACTGTGGTCGCACCCCCTGAGGATCCCAGCCTTGCCGTAGTCGGGGCTGGAGTTGCCGGCTGTGCCCTGGTGGCCCAATTGAGGCGCCAGGGCTTTCGCGGTTGCATTGACATCTGGGAAACCGGTCGCGGTCCGGGGGGCAGAGCCAGCACCCGTCGCTCCCGCCGGGACCCGCACCTGGCCATTAACCATGGCGCGCCGATCATGAACATTTGCAGCAGCTCCGCCCCAGAGCTGCTGGAACCTTTGCTTGCCCAGGCCTCCCTGCAGCCCTGGAAGGGCAGCCTGGCGATGCTGCAGGGAGAAAGTTCATTGCAGCTGAATCGCTCCGATGCATTCAGCTCAGGGGATCTCTACACAGCCAGTAATGGCATGGATGGCCTAGCGGCTGGCCTGCTCAAGTTGGCGGCGGTGCAGGGGGCGCCAGCGGTCCGCAGCCACTTCTCCACCCTGGTGCGCCATCTGGTCTTCCAACCTGGCCAGGGTTGGCAACTGCTCAATCAGCAAGGGGAACTGATCGGCGAGGCCCAATGGCTGGTACTGAGCGGCACCCTGCTGGCCCATCCCCGCACGCGGCTGATCTTTGGTTGGCCTGAGGTGCCCTTGAAGCAAGCGGTGCAGGAACTGGGCGATCTCAAGTTGGAGCACGTCCTCACCACCCTTGCCGGCATCCGCTCAGAAGCGCGCAGTTCCCTGCTGGCGGTTCTCGATGCTGAGTCCGCCCGCCCCTGGTTAGCACTGCCGTTTGAGCTGCTTGGCTTCGATGCCGGCGCCCAACAGCGCTGGGGGCTAGAGCGGGTCTCAATTCAGCGACTCGACGATGGTCGCTGCGCAGTGGTGGCCCACTCCAGCGATACCTTTGCCGCCGACCATCTCGATGTCTATGGCTCCCGTTCGGCCGTGGCCCAAATGTTGGAACTACCCGCCGATAGCGGCAGGGAAGAAACCGTGATCGCCGCCCTGGGCAGCGCTTTGGACCAGTGCCTGGCCCCATGGCTGCAGGGCTGGCGGGGCTTTGTCCCGGAGAATTGCCAGTTGATGCGCTGGGGAGCAGCCTTTCCCGTGGCACCGGGCATGCCAGCTGAATTAGTGCTCTGCAAACAAAGCCAGCTTGGTTTCTGTGGCGACTACATTGCCGGCGAAGGTTTCGGGCGGATAGAGGGAGCACTGCGCAGCGGAGAAATCTTGGCAACCAAATTGCTAGCTTATTTTACCTAGGGAAATCCTGAAAGCCCCGAGATACCGCCGATTAAGCCCCGAAGCCGCAGAGCTTCCCAGGGGATATAGTCGCCAATAAACTACAATTTTCTAGAGAAGCTCTGTAAAATCCCAACCAGGGTCGATTGATACATGGTTCCACAAGGGTTTCCGAAAATTATCCCGAGTGACAGCATTTCCGAAGTGACGGTTTTCCAGAATCTCCCTAGAACAGTTAACAGTTACAAACAATCTGACTGGCGGCCAGGCGTTCCACCAATTCTGGTCCCCCCAGGCAATGGCTCCATAGCTCTACCTCGCTGCTGGTGGGGCACACAAAGCTGAGCTGCTCAAAGGGAAACACGACGCGCTCTAGAAAAAACTGGTCAGGCCCAAGGCAACGCAAAATCACCATACGGTCGCTGGTGTTGCAGTAGCTGCAATTAAGACTGCCCACCGGTCCCAAACAGTTCAAATAACAAGCAACGCACGGCGCCAGATCAGGCATGGTAGTTATTGCTACTAGAAACGAAAATTAGTGCCCAAACAGGAGTATCCAGCCGAAAATGTGTATAATTGCCAATTCTTAGCAAGGGGCTTCGCAAACGCCTTAATTTCACGGCTCCCATGAATTCACTATATTTACCTTGCCGGGTTGCCAGCTAAGCGGCATAACAAATTTTGGCCTTACATACCGCCTAAGCCACTGCCTGAATTGTCGAGTAAAGTTTCCCACGAGTTGCCGCTGCTGAATTGCCACTTAATCTGCCCCCTGAATTGCTAGGCTGATTTGATATTCTCTAAATTTTACCCCTCCTGAATTGTCGCGGCTTACTAATACTCACAAAATGACACCTAACTTTCCCCTCTTGAATTACCGCGCTGAATTACTACTCTCTAAATTTTGCTCCTCCTGAATT
>CANHSW010000111.1 GCA_947463165.1 Cyanobacteriota bacterium | reverse complement strand
TCTTCAGGGAAGACAAAGTTTTCGTGGGGCTGGTCTGCAGGTGCCATCCAGGCACGCAGACCTTCATTCAGAAGAATGTTCTTGGTGTAGAAGGTCTCGAACTCAGGATCTTCAGCGGCGCGAATTTCCTGGGAAACGAAGTCGTAAGCCCGCAGGTTCAAAGCCAAGCCGATGATGCCGATGCTGCTGGTCCACAGACCCATCACGGGCACGAACAGCATGAAGAAGTGCAGCCAGCGCTTGTTGGAGAAGGCGATCCCGAAGATCTGGCTCCAAAAACGGTTGGCGGTGACCATCGAATAGGTCTCCTCCTCCTGGGTGGGCTCGAACGCCTTGAAGGTGTTGGCCTGCTTGGAGTCTTCGAACAGGGTGTTCTCCACCGTGGCGCCGTGGATGGCGCAGAGCAGAGCACCGCCGAGAATGCCCGCCACTCCCATCATGTGGAAGGGGTTGAGCGTCCAGTTGTGGAAACCCTGCAGGAACAGCAGGAAGCGGAAAATCGCCGCCACCCCGAAGGAGGGAGCAAAGAACCAGCTGCTCTGGCCCAGGGGATACATCAGGAATACGCTCACAAACACCGCAATCGGGCCGGAAAAGGCGATGGCGTTGTAGGGGCGGATTCCCACCAGACGGGCGATCTCAAACTGGCGCAGCATGAAGCCGATCAGCGAGAAGGCGCCGTGCAGGGCCACGAAGGGCCAGAGGCCGCCCAGCTGAACCCAGCGCACGAAGTCGCCCTGGGCCTCAGGGCCCCAGAGCAGCAGCAGGCTGTGGCCCATGGCGTCAGCGGGGGTGCTGACGGCGGCGGTGAGGAAGTTGCAGCCCTCCAGGTAGGAACTGGCGATGCCGTGGGTGTACCAGGAGGTGGCGAAGGTGGTGCCGGTGAGCCAGCCGCCAAGCGCCAGATAGGCGGTGGGGAACAGCAGCAACCCGGACCAGCCAACAAAAACGAAGCGGTCGCGCTTTAGCCAGTCATCGAGGACGTCGAACCATCCCCGTTGTGGCGCGCGCCCTACAGCGATCGTCATGAGAGCGGGCTTAATGAAGCGTTACGTTGCGATCGTAGGCGGTGGCGACGCTTGCCGGGCAAGCCCAGGCGGATGGATTGAGCAGAAATGCCTACAGGAAACCCTGACCTGGGGCTCGGAACGCCAAAGTGGGCTGGTCTCAGCGAGCTTCCATGTACGTCGTCGAGCTCTCGATCCGGCTCAGCCCGATGCCCGTTGCCGTGCAGCGCAAGGAGCTAAGCGATGCCCAGGCCCTCTATGCCGAACTGAAGCAGGTGCTGGAAACCGGCAGCCCCAGGGTGCTGGACCTCCATTGCGAGAAGGAGGAGCACAAGCGCATCAGCCTGCTCAGCAGTGAATTGGTGGCGGTGCAGGTTTACGAGAAATCTGCCGCTGGGGGCGGTGGCAAGCGTCCTGGCTTCAGCCTCGAGAGCTGAGTTGGCTGGCTTGGCCGCCGCTTCCCCTCTCCGCGTTGAGCGACTGGCGTTCAGCTGGCCCAATGGCTGCAGGGCCCTGGAGAGCTGCAGCCTGCAAATCCCGGGCCCCGGCCTGTGGATGCTGCTGGGCCGCAATGGCAGCGGCAAAAGCACCCTGCTGCGTTTGATTGCCGGCCTGCTGCAACCCAGCGCCGGCAGCATCCAAATCGCCGGCCGGGCCGCCCTGGTGTTCCAAAACCCAGATCACCAGCTGCTGCTGCCCAGCTGCGGCAGCGACCTGAGACTGGGCCTGCCCGAAGGCCTGAGGCCGGCGGCGGCGGCGGCGCGGGTGAGCGAGCTGCTGGACCAGGTGGGCCTGGCTGGCCTGGAATCCAGGCCCATCCACACCCTCAGCGGCGGCCAGAAGCAGCGGCTGGCGATTGCCGGCGCCCTGGCCAGGGGCAGCGAGCTGCTGCTGCTAGATGAACCCACCGCCCTGCTCGATCCCGACAGCCAGCGGGAGGTGCTGGACCTGATCCACCGGCTCAGCCACGCCAAACAGCGACCGCTCTGCGCCCTCTGGATCACCCACCGCCTAGAGGAACTGCAGCGCTGCGACGGGGCGGCTCTGATGGAGCGGGGCCAGGTGGGTGACTGGCAACCCGGGTCCGCCCTGGCTCAGCGGCTGCACCCCTTGCAGGCCGGCGGGGCCAACAGGTAACCTTTAGAGATCGCATTCCTCGGTAGCTCAGCGGTAGAGCGATCGGCTGTTAACCGATTGGTCGCAGGTTCGAATCCCGCCCGGGGAGTCTTTTGTTTTTGTTGCAGCCCTATGGGCTGCTTTTTTTTGAGCATGTTTTTTTGAGGCGGCTGTTTGAAGCGACTCAGCTGCTTGAAGCGAGTCAGCTGGCTCGAAGCGGCGCTGCTTTTGAACCAGCCTGGCCGGCATTTTTTGCATAAATCTGCAGAATTGCGTTTTTGCCACCTGCAAAGCCCAGCTGCTTGCAGCTGGGCGGCCAGCCAACCAGCCAGCTAGTTAGCTGACTAAGCAGCTAGACAGTCTCGGCGTCAACAGCCCACAGATGGGACGGGGGAGCGCCCGGGGATCACAACAAAAAAATTAACCCAAAAAATTCAAACAGCCGTCCAGGCCCTGTAGTTAATCTCAGCGATGACGCTGCGCATCTGCGGCGAATTGCTTCCAGCGACTGCCAGCTGGGCCCTCTATAAGGCTGCAGATTCCCCCATTCCCAGCAGCCGGGATCACGGATGGGCCGGCCCCGATCGCAGCGGGTGACCAGGGCCCTGCCGAGGCGTAACAATGCCCTGAGCATGCATCGCCAGTGGTCCTGGTGGATCCATCACCCGCATCCATGAAACCCTGTGTTCTGCTGATCGAAGACGATGGCGACATGCGCCAACTGGTGGCCCGCCACCTGGAGCACGGTGGCCTTGACGTGCATTGGGCCGAAGACGGCATCAAGGGCCAGGCCCTGGCCATGCAGCTGCTGCCGGACGTGATCCTGCTCGATTTGATGCTGCCCAAGGTGGATGGCCTCACCATCTGCCAGCGGTTGCGCCGCGACGAGCGCACCGCCCGCATTCCAGTGCTGATGCTCACCGCCCTGGGGGATACCAAAGACAAGGTGAGCGGCTTCAACTCCGGCGCCGACGACTACCTGGCCAAGCCCTTCGATCTCGAAGAGCTGATGGCCCGCGTCAAGGCGCTGCTAAGGCGTTGTGATCGTCCCCCCCTGGTCAACAGCCAGCAGGAAATCCTCAGTTACGGCTGCCTCACCCTGGTGCCCGAGCGCTTCGAGGCCATCTGGTTCGACCAGCCGGTGCGGCTCACCCACCTGGAGTTCGAACTGCTGCACTGCCTGCTGCAGCGCCATGGCCAAACGGTTTCGCCGCCGCTGATCCTCAAGGAGGTGTGGGGCTATGAACCCGACGACGACATCGAGACCATCCGGGTGCACGTGCGCCACCTGCGCACCAAGCTGGAACCAGATCCGCGCAAACCACGCTTCATCAAAACCGTCTACGGCGCCGGCTACTGCCTGGAACTGCCCAGCGACGAGCAGCTCGCCCAGCTGATTCCGCTGGTGCGTCAAGCCCGCCCCGAGGCCAGCTGAGCTAGATCCAGCAGCGCCACCTCCCAGGCCAGCCTGGGCTGCACGTAGGCCCGCAACTGCTGGCGCAGCCGCTCCAGCCGCCGCAGTGGCAGGGGATCCATCGAGCGGCGCCAGAGGGCGAGCTGCCACCAATCGATCAACCACAGCTGCTGCTCGCCATCGAGCAGCTCGCTCAGCTCCCGAGCCAGCTCCAGGGCCGCCAGGGGCTCCGGCGCCAGGCCCATAAGCCGCTCACCCATGCCCAGGGGCAGGGCCCGCCACTGGCGGCGATGGCGCAACAGAGCCCCTGGCGAACCGGCCGCCAACTCCAACAGCTCCGGGGGATCGGCTTGCTCAGAATCGGGGTGGTGTTCTGACTGGAGGTCTGACTGGTGGTCGGCCTGGGCGTCGGCCTGGGCGTCGGACGGGGGGCCGGGGAGGGGGTCTGAGAGGGGCGGCCGCTCTGCGGCGCAGCGTTGCAGCACCGCCTGCAGCGGCCCAGGGGCCAGGCGCATGAAGGGAATCAGCTGACAACGGGAGCGAATCGTGCCCAACAGCTGCTCCGGCGCGGCAGTGATCAACAGCATCAAGCCAGCACCCGGCTCTTCCAGGGTTTTGAGCAGGGCATTGGCGGCTCCCTCCGCCATCGCCTCCACCCCCTCCAACACCACCAAACAGCCCGGTGCCTCCACCGGCCGCCGGGCCAGGAAACGCGAAACCTCCCGAATCTGCTCCAGGCGCATCTGGGGCAGCGTGCGGCGATTAACGCCCAGTGCCTCCGCCTTGGAGGCGGGGATCAGCTCCCCCTTATCGCTGTAGGTGGGCTCCAGCCAGAGCAGATCCGGATGGTTGCCCTCCGCCAGGCGCCGGCGTTCATGGGCACTGCCGTCGGGACCCGCCAATACGCCCTCTAAAAAGCGCAGGGCCGCCAAGCTGCGCCCCACCCCCTCGGGACCGGCCAGCAGATAGGCGGGCGCCAAGCGTCGCTGCACGATCGCCGCCTGCAGCAGGGCCACCGCCCGCTCCTGGCCCAGCAGATCGGCGAACAGCTCAGCCATCGCCCAGCAGCTCCCCAGGCCCTGCCCCTAACTGCGCCAAAGCCTGCTGGCAGGCCAAACTCACGGCCGCCTCTGGTGCCGTGGCATCGATGCGCCACCAGCGGCGCTGTTCGGCCAGGGCCGCAAAACCCGCCGCCACCCGCGCCAGGAAGGACTCGCCGGCCGCCACGATGCGGTCGGCGGGTCGATGCCCCCGGCGCCGCAGCGAATCGGCCAGGGGCAGGTCTAACCAGAGGGTGAGATCGGGCTCCAGCCCAGAGGTGGCCAGCTGTTCCAACTGGGCGATCAATCCGAGATCGAGGCCGCGGCCATAGCCCTGATAGGCGGCCGTGGATCCGGTGTAGCGATCGCTCAGCACCCAGTGGCCCGCCGCCAGGGCCGGGCCGATGCGCCGCCCCACGTGCTGGGCGCGATCGGCGGCATAGAGCAGCAGCTCGGCGGTGGGGCTAGGCGCCGCGGCGGCCGGAGGATCGAGCAACAACTGGCGCAGGGCCAAGCCCAGGGCCGTGCCGCCCGGTTCGCGGGTGATGATCAGCTCGGCGCCAGGCGGCAGCAGGCCACTGCTGGGCAGCCAGGCGGCCAGGGCCCGCAGCTGGGTGGTCTTGCCACAGCCATCGATGCCCTCCAGCACCAGGAAGCGTCCCCTGGGGGGGAGCTGAGCCGGGGGCTCAGGCGCTTGGCTACTCATTTTGGAGCAACAGGGCATTGACCACCACGGTGATCGAACTGATGGCCATCAACAGCGCCGCCAGGGGAGGGGTGAGCAGCAACCCATAGCCGGGCAGCAACACCCCGGCGGCGATCGGCAGCACCACCAGGTTGTAGCCAAAGGCCCAGAACAGGTTCTGCCGCACCTTGGCCATGGTGCGGCGGGCGATCACCAGGGCCCGCAGCAGCCCATCGAGGCGCTCGCCCAACACCACCAGATCAGCTGTTTCCTGGGCGATTTGGGTACCGGTGCCCACGGCTACCCCCAGGTCGGCGGCGGCCAGGGCCGGGGCGTCATTAATTCCGTCGCCCACCATCGCCAGGGGGCGGTGCTGGCGGTCTTGGCCCAGGCGCTCCAGCTTCTGCTCCGGCGTGAGCGACCAGGCCAGCTCCTGGGCCTCCAGCCCCACCTCGGCGCCGAGGCGCCGCACCGCCGCTTCTCGATCGCCGCTGAGCAGCCCCAGGCTCATGCCCTCAGCCCGCAGGGCGGCCAAAGTGGCGGCGGCATCTGGCCGCAGCGCATCGGCAGCGGCCAACAGCCCCAACAGCTCTGGCCCCTGGCGCACCGCCAGCCAGGTGGCGCCGTCGTCGGCCGGCGGCCCCGGCTGGCCAGCGAGATCCACCCAATCGGGTCGACCAACCCGGGTGAACTGACCCTGCAACCAGCCCTCCAGGCCGGCGCCAGCAACACTGCGACCATCGCTAACCGGCAAAGGGGCCAGCCCCTGGCGCTCCGCCTCCTGGAGCACCGCAAAGGCCAGCGGATGGCGGCTGCCGGCCTCCAGGCTTGCGGCCACCTGCAGCAGCCGCTCAGCCGTCACGCCGGGCTGGGGCCGAATAGCGCTAAGCACCGGGCGGCCGAGGGTGAGGGTGCCGGTCTTGTCGAACAGCAGCTTGCGCAGGCCGGCAGCCATCTCGATGGCGTCGCCGCCGCGAAACAGCAGCCCCGCCCGGGCCGCCTGGCCAATGCCCACCGCAATGGCCGTGGGGGTGGCCAAGCCCAGGGCGCAGGGGCAAGCCACCACCAGCACGGCGATGGCCAGCTGCAGGGCCAGGGCCATCGGCGAGACCGCCGCCCCGAGCGCCTCTGGCCCGATCACTCCCTGGACCATCACTCCCTGGGCCATTGCGCCATGCATAAGACCCAGGTGGCCCTGTTGGTGCCCAGCCGCCACCAACAGGGCGGGCCATTGGCGAGCGCCCCACAACCACCAGAACAAAAAAGTAACCAAGGCCAGGGCCAACACCACCAGGGTGAAGCCCCCGGCCAGGCGATCGGCCAGGCCCTGGATCGGGGCCTTGCGGCTTTGGGCCCGCTCCACCAGCTGGATGATGCGGGCCACGGCACTGTCGCGACCGCTGCGGCGCACCTCCAACACCAGGGGGGCCTCCAGGTTGAGGCTGCCGGCAGCCAGTTCCGTGCCCGGCTTTGCCTCCAGGGGCAAGGGCTCACCGGTGAGGGCCGAGATGTCCAGCGCCGAGCTGCCCTCCCGCACCAGGGCGTCCACCGGCACCCGATCGCCCGGCAGCAGCCGCAGCCGATCCCCCGGCCTCAGCCCCCCCACCCGCACAGGCCGCGGCGGCTCGTCACCCAGCAGCAGCAGGGCCGTATCGGGCTGTAGCTGGGCCAGTTGCTCG
>CANHSW010000110.1 GCA_947463165.1 Cyanobacteriota bacterium | reverse complement strand
GATCGCCGCTCACCCGGCCTCGGCACGGAACTGCGCTGGGTGCTGGCCGGCCCCGCCAGCCGGGTGAAGGCGGCGGTGCGGGCGGCCTTCGCCCTGCATGGCCCCCGGGCCGCCGATCGGCTCAGCAGCAATCCGCAGACGGTGGTGGACGAACTGCTCGCCGCCATCGCCGAGCTGGAGGCCGCCGCCCGCCGCCAACACCAGGCGCGCTGGGACCAGGAAAACCACCGCCAACAGCAGGCCCAACGGGAGCAGCAAGCCCGCAGCCAACAACAGGCCGATCGAGAGCGGGAGACTCGCCGCCAGCAGGAGGCCTGGCGCCAGCGGGAAGCCCGGCGCCGGCAGGAGTCCCAGGGCAACGCCCGCCAGGCCGGGCCCGATCGGCAGCGGGCCGAGGCCCTGATCGTCCTGGAGCTCTCCCAGGGCGCCTCGCTGGCGGCGGTAAAGGCGGCCCACCGGCGGCTGGTGAAGTGCCACCACCCCGACATGGGCGGCGACGCCGAAGCCTTCCGGCGGATCAACGCCGCCTACCAACTGCTGATCGCCTAACCCGATCGGGGGCGGGTCAATCCCAGGCGCCTGCCAACAGACATGCGGACACTTACCCCTGGTAAACCCTAGGCTTGGCCGGGCGATTTTACCGGCGACAGCTATGCAATGCTGGCGGGGTGATTATCTCCAGCTTTGGTTTGGGCCAAAATTTCCCGGCTGGCTGCCCATCGCTGGCAAGCCCCATACAGAAGAGGCGTGAGAGGGTAAATCAGCACTAATACTTGGATTCAAATATAGCCAAAAGCGTGCAGAAATTCGCTGAAGCGGCTGTTCAGCTCCTCGATGGTGGCAGGTGCAAGTTTTTCAAGATGATCCCCCGGAACCACGCGCCGCACGAAGGCGGTTGGGCGTTCCTCGCTGGGGACCACATCGACTGCGGTAAGGATGCTCTCCAGCAGTGGCTGCGGCAGAGCGAGATTTAGGCGCTTGGCGAGATCGGTGATCCAGGGACGCTTTTCCAGCACCACATCCTCATACCGGTAGACGGTGAGCAGTGGATCGTCCTTGAGGCGCAGCAAAGGCTCCAGCTGCCGGGCATAGGAGCGGCTGCTCTGCAACGCGAAGGCATCCACGGTCTGCTCCCGTGCCGCTTCACGCCGACGCAGCAAGCCTTCCCTCACACCTCCATCCGCGGCGGTACTGGCAGGCGGCAGGGAATGGCTGAAGGCTACGGAGAAGTATTCACTCACCAAGGCATCGCGGGGGTCGCGCACCAGCAGGAGCTTGGGACGCCTCTGGAAAAACCCCAGCTCGGACAGGAATGGTGGCAGTTGCCGAAAGCCCCCGTAGATCCAGCCGTCGCGGAACAGGGAGGCAAACTCAGGGCTGGTGCCGAGCTGCACGAAGTGGAAGTTCTGCTGGAACGACTGATCTGGCAAGCTCAGATAACCAGCTCCGTTGGCGGCACAGAGCCGCTGCACGATCGTATTGAAAAGCGAACTGCCGCACTTTTTCATGCCGAGCACGAAGACGGCCTGGTGTTTACCAGCAGGCTGCGCCGGGAAGGTGGGCCGAAACAGGCGTCCACCCTCCAGCTGCAGTTCTGCCGGCAGGGCTGAGTTCTTTAAAATCAATTGACCCGTAGCGCCCCTAAGCATAAGGATCGGTGAACGGAAATCCTGCTGCTCCTCGATAAGCTTGGTGAAGGTGGAGAGCATGCTCCGGCAAACCTGCCGCACTCTTTCAGGAGGGAAATCTGTACTTTTCGCAACCGCTGCCACTAGCTCGGGGAGGTTCATTGCTTGATGCTCTTGACGCCGCAGAAGGGGCTGATTCAAAGTTTTAAATCGGGCTCAGGCTTGGCTGGCGCCGCGCCATCGGCTACGAGTTATCGCGTAGCGCGGATCGACTTAAGGCCTCCATCTTAGCCCATGCCTACAGGAAAGACCAGGGCAGCCATGGCACAAGTTAAATCAGCCCTGCCAACCGAGGAGGGCCATAAGCCAGATCGCCCCCTTCCAGATGGTTCACTATCGTGATCATAGTGATTTACCCATGGAAGTAACAACCATATCCCCTCAGTATCAAGTGGTCATCCCGAAGCGAGTGCGGGAGCAGTTCGGGCTAAGCCCTGGGCTCCAGTTGCGGGTGATCGCCGCCATGCAAAACGCTTTAGTGGTGGATCTTGATGCGCGACTGGCTTTGGCTGCCGCGCAACTCGCCCAAACCCTGCGGCTGCCCATGGCCGCCAGCATCATCCTGGCCACTGCGAGATTGCATCAAGCCAGGCTCTACACCATGGACGCTGACTTTCAAGGACTCAGCGATGTGGAGCTGATTCCTAAGCAGGCGTGAGGGTGCTTAGAAGTGGTTTGAACGCACAACCCCACCCAAACCTTCGCGCCGCCGGACTTCACCAACCTGGTGTCACTAGCGATTGAGCAAACCGGGCGCCTGCAGGCCTCCCTCCCTCTCCTGCAGCGCTCTGCTCGGATTCCCCACCTAGGCTGCGCCCCTGTCGCCGGCGGTTCGATTGTTGTTCATGAAATCACCGGGGGCGGTGCAGGACCCTGGCGCCCCGATTGAGCTGCCCACCGCCCTGGCCAGCCACCAGGTGGACTACGAGGCCGAACTGGCGGTGGTGATCGGTCGGCGCTGCAAGAACGTGGCTGTGGAGGAGGCGCTGACAGCGGTGCTCGGCTATAGCTGCGCCAATGATGTGAGCGCCCGCGACTGGCAGAAGCGCCCTGAACTGGGCGGCGGCCAATGGTGCCGCGGCAAAAGCTTCGACACCTTCGCACCGCTCGGCCCGGTGCTGGTGAGCCCCGCCGAGCTCCCCGATCCCAACGCCCTGGCGATCGGCACCGAGCTCAATGGCGAGCGGGTGCAAGACGGCCACACCAGCGACATGATCTTCTCGGTGGCCGAGATCATCGCCTTCCTCAGCGGCAGCACCACCCTGCTGCCCGGCACCGTGATCCTCACCGGCACCCCCCATGGCGTGGGCATGGCGGCCGATCCTCCCCGCTGGCTCCAGGCCGGTGACCTGGTGAGCGTAACGATTGAGGGCATCGGCAAGCTCACCAACCCAATAATTGAAGAAGGGAGCGGCAGCTGAAGCGGAAGCACCGACCTGCAATGCAACCCACCCAGGGGCGAGCCCTAGGCCTGGCTGGTCGATTTTATTGTCATGCAGATGACATTGAGATGACGACAAGTTGACTCAAATCTGTCTTCCATACGCTTGACCAGAAACAACGACTGATCGAAATTAACTTAGGCAGCCGATCCAGGATTCCAGATCTGGTTAGCCCACGCCATCTTACACAAATCATCAAAATGTCAACGACGACGATTGTCAATGGCGCCCTAGACCCCAGCGCGGCAGCCGCCGCTCCGACGCTCAACCCTGCCCTGCTGATTGCCCTAAGGCAATCCAGCAAGATCAGCCTGAAGTCTTGGAAGGGAGATTATCTGCATCGTCCCGACACATCCCAGGGCGTAACCACCTGGAATACGGGCATAGGCAACGAATGGATTGTTGAGTTGATCGATGGCAACAAGATCAGGCTGAAGTCCTGGAAGGGAGATTATCTGCATCGTCCTGACACATCCCAGGGCGTGACCACCTGGAATACGGGCATAGGCAACGAATGGATTGTTGAGCCTGTGTTTACAACCGTTACCTTTAATCAAAATTTCCCCGCCAACCCATCGATCAAAGCCCCCTATACAGAAGCGGGCTTGACCTTCACCAACACCTGCGACAATCGTTGGTCCAGCCGAGTGATCAACAACTTCGTCGCCACCTATTGCAGTCCCAGCAAGCTGAGCGTAACCCCGGTCCAGGGCAAGATCTTCACATTCAAATCACTGCAAGTATGCAACATTAATTCAGCCATACCCGCCCAGAATACGGTGTTCACGGGAACCCGCGGCGATGGCACCACGGTGAAGGCCAGCTTCTCCACCCCCGCCAATAACACCGCCCCCCAAACCTTCGCGCCGCCAGACTTCACCAACCTGGTGTCACTAACGATTGATCTGGGCTTCGTGGGCTTCGACAACCTGGTCTTCTTGAACTGATCGGGGTGGGCGAGGGGCGGGGGCAGTGGGCGGGATGGGGCAACAGCTCCACGGCGCTGGCGGAACCCCACCAGCTCTCATAGCAACTGGACCTCTAAAGAGGGTCACGTGAGCGCCGGGCTGGAGAGCTCCGATCAGCCCGGCACAAAACTGCCGTGCAGGCCGTAGGGGATGGCCAGCGGCAGTTCCACCACCGCCAGCTCTGCCATGGAGGCGGCGTCGAGGATCACCAGGTCGCTGGCGCCGCGGGCGCCATTCCAGATCAGGGTGAGCACCCAGCCTTCGTCTTCCGCCGGTTCAAGGCCGCCGGCTGGGGCTGGCCTGGGCACCATCACCGGCTCGCTCACGAAGCCGCGGGGCGCGGCACTCCAAACTCGCCGTTCGCCGCTGATCAGATCCAGCTTCTTGATCGCCTGCAGCGGATCGTTGCCGGTTTCCCGCTCCGCCACCGCCATCCAGCCGTAGCGAGAGCTGAGGCCCTGGCGGCGCGGATTCACCATGGCGAACTCACAGCAGCGCTCACTGAGGCGCTCGGTTTTCACCGAGTTGCTGCTGAGGTCGATGGTGCAGCGCTCCAGCAGCCCTTCAGGGATCAGGTCGAAATCGATCGTGCGGAAGTCGGTATCGGGACCAATCGAGGGGAATTCGGCGTAGTAAATGCTCTCGATCACCAGGGAACCGCTGGGCTGGGAGGCTGAACTTTCGCCAGCTGGGCTATCGCCCGTTTCCCAGGCATTGAGGTGGTGGAACACAAAACCCTCGGGGGCCGGCACGATCCGCGGCGGCTGGCCCGCATAGGCGCCTGAATCGCGGGGGATCAGCCAGAACTGGGCCTGGCCGCCGGGCTTGGAGGCCAGGCACTGGGCCGCCCCCTTCTGGCCCAGCAGGTAGGGCAGGGGGTTGAAGGCGATGGCGTTCTGCAGGAACACCGCCCAGTTGGGGGTGATGGCGAAGTCGTGCAGGAAGGCGAAGCCGGTGAAGCTGTCGCTGCGCTCGCTGAGCAGGGTGCCGGCCGGCTCCCCCGCCGGCCCCTCGCCGCTGGCGAACTCCAGCAGCCGGATCGTGCTGCGGGGCCCCGTCTTGACGCCAAAGGTGACCATCCTTTCGCCGCCGTGGTGGCCGGGATCAAAGCGGGGGTGGGCGCTGAAGGCCTCGCCGGGCTTGAGCACCCCCTCCAGCAGGCTCAGACCCCGGGTTTCGAGGCTTTCGGGGTCGAGGGCGTGGGGGGAACTGGCCTCCCAGAGGGCCAGCAACTGGTCGCCGAGGCGCACCACATGGGTGTTGGCGACGTTTTTGAGGCGCAGATCGAAGATGTTGGCCAGCGGCCCGCCGGGCTTCTGGGTACCAAAAACACCGCGGTACAAGATGCGACCGGCCGCCTCCTCCGCCTGCCAGCCCTCGGTGCGCACATAGCGGTTGGTGAAGCTGAGTTCGCCGGCCTCGAAGCGCAGGGCGGCAATCATGCCGTCGCCGTCAAAGGGATGATGCACCGATTGGCCGCCCCGCTCCAGCCGGCCCGGGCCGTTGCGATAGAGGGTGCCCTTGAGCTCAGCCGGAATGCTGCCGCGGGCCGCCTTTAGGGGCACGGCGGTGAGTTCGCTGTCCACATTGCCAAAGGCGCTGGCCCAGTCGGCCCGGTCGTAACCCCTGGGGGTGGAGCTGGCTGTGGAGCTGACTGTGGAGCTGGCACTGGCCGCCGTCGCGGAGGTGGGGGCAACGGACATGGCGGGGCTGTGAGCACTACAGCCCATCATCAGGTAACGGAGTGTTAAGTGGCGCGATTGGGAGCGTCGGGAAGTGCTGGGCGGAGCTGCGGATGAATCGGGCGAGCCCCAAAAACATGGCGGGGCTTTGGCTGGGCAGCGCCAACCGCTGCGCTTTTGCTGGTGACCAGCCCCAGTGGCCCGCATCAACCCGCCTCGATCTGCTGGCCAATCCAGGCGGCGCTGGCCGGTGCCAGCAGCACGCCATTGCGGTGGTGGCCGCAGGCCAGCAGCAAACCCGGCTCCGGTTGCTCCAGCAGGGGCGCCGGCCGGCCCAGCGGTTGACAGCGCAGCCCCTGCCACTGGCGCACCACCTGGGCCTGCCGCAGCCAGGCGGGCGCATCGCCCCCCAGCTGGCGCAGATCCGCCAGGGCGGTGGCATCGGCGCTCATTCCCGGCTCCAGCGTCGCCCCCAACCACAGCCTTCGCCCCCCCGGCAGGTCGGGGCGGGGCACCAGGTTGAGACCGCGCCAAACCACCGCCCCGGGCCAGTTCCACCGGGGCGCCTCGGCCAGTTCCAGCTCCAGCGCCTGACCCAACACCGGCTGCAGCGCCAATGGCGGCTCCAGGGCCAGCGGCGGCTGCAGGCCCGCCAGCGGCGCCCCACTGCCCAGGCCCGCGGCCAGCACCAGCCAGGAGGTCTGCAGACTGCCACCAGCGGCCAGATGCAGGCGCCAGCGGCTGCCGCGCTCCAGGGCCAGCAACGAATCGGCGATGGCCACCAGTCCCGCCTGGCGCGCCTCCGCCAACAGGGCCGCCATCACGGCGCCCGGATCAATTTGACCGTCTTGCGGGGAAAGCAAACCCCCCAAGGGGGCACCGGGCAGGGCGGGCTGCAGGCCGGCCAGCCGCTCGGGGCCCCAGGGGGCCAACTCGATGCCCAGCCGAGCTTTATCGGCGGCCAAGCGCTGCTGGCGCTCCAGGTCTGCCCCGTTGGCCGCCAGCAGCAGCAGCCCCTGGCGGCAGGGGAGCGGATGGCCCCGCCGGCCCAGCTCCACCAGCCAGGAACGCCACAGGGCCAGGCTCTGCTGGCGCAGCCTCCAGGCTCGACCGCTGCTGCGGTGGAACACCTGGGCCATCAGTAGCCCCAGGGCGGCGGCGCTGCCACTGGTGGGCTGGG
>CANHSW010000109.1 GCA_947463165.1 Cyanobacteriota bacterium | reverse complement strand
GAAATCCGAGCCACGCTCTGCCGGTTCGGCGGACTCATCCGCCTTCTGACATCAGCCTTGATCGCCTCGCTGTAACGACGCATTGCTCTGCTCCATCAAGCCCCCGGGTTTGCGATTGAGAGGGGTGTCATCTTTCCTGAACGAGGGGGCATCCGCTGGCAATGACCAAAGAGAAGGTATCCGGATAAATGACCCTCCTGCCCCAAACGAGCCTCAGCCTGTAGCCTTAGCCTTACCTTCCAGGTCCGAGTATTTGGCAACCGATACCTGCGGCGCTTGGGGTAGTGCCAGCTAGTCCCCAGGGAGCGCAGAAGGCCGCTGAGGCGCCGAAGGTAACGGTCACGGGGGAATGGGAGCCTTCCCCGCCACGGTCTGGGCGCGCGGATGCTCGGGCTTTATCCCCAGGCGCTGGGGGTCGGGGAAAGCCATGTTCCAGATAGAGATAAGCGAGGAAGGCATCCGGGACATAAAAATCAAAATCGCTTTTGCCCAGCGCATTCGCGAGCGCGAATCGACAATAGCTGAGTTTCCTAACGGCCGCCTAACGCCACCGTTAGAGCGAGATCCACTGCGCTGGAAAGGTCCCAACACTACTATCACTAAAAGATAAGTAAGTAAGTAGAGAGAAGAAGGCGCTCCCCCGCCCGTGATCGCTTCCTTGTCCGTGAGTAAGTGTCTGTCTCGTGAACCATTAGGCGCGTTAAAACCCTTGCACCGCAACGGATCTCAACCCAACGTCCGCCTAACGGTGCCAGAAAAAACGCCAAACTGTTAGCTCGCCATGATACAAAACAGGGCCTAGCGCTCCCGAAATGCCGGCATAGGCAGCGACGTGGCGCGAGTGGTCCCGACGCCTGAGAACCAACAGGAATGGAAGGAGCTAAAGGCGATCTACAACGACAGGGGGGAATGATTACGGCCCTACACCTTTAGGGACAGCTACAGCCAGCGGTGCCACCAGCGAGCGGTGGAATTGGGGGCAATCGCAGGGGCGATAGATCACAACCTGGCGGTCCATGCCAGCAGCTACAGATGGGAATCAGAAGCTACAACAGCGGCCGCATTTAATTCTGTCTTTGCAGATAAGATTGGCTATATCGTTAAAGCACCTGCTCACATTTATCTTTCAAAAGTCACAGAGCATAGGGGTAAATATAATCTTGCAAAAATTTAGTCCCTCTAAGATAAGTGCATCCGTTAATTTTGGGAAAGTGTTTAAAACCGTTCTTTACCCAAAATTTTGCAGCCACTTCATCAACAGCATCTAAATAAATAAAAGGCGCTGGAAAGCCGCCGGTATTTTCTTGCTGATATTTGAAGCCTTTCAATATGTCGGCTAGCATCCTAGCGCCCAAGCCTTGACGCTGCAGGCAAACACTTACTGCAAACTGGCCTATAAAATAGGCTGGGACCCCCTCTTCCGGGGAGCGCGATCTGTATGCATTATTTAAATATTCCCTCCCAACTGTCCTCATCGTCACGGCATATATACCTACAACCGAATTAGTACCAGGCCTAAGGTATACACAAACGCGTCCGTTTAACCTTTTAGAATTATCCCTGGCATGGTCCTTGATCCACTTATCCACCACTAGACTTCCACAAGTAAAACCCTCTAAATCATGAAAATTCTCAAGATTTAAAGGGCCATCAACATCCACAGGTCAAATACAGGCAGCTTGCGCATACTCATAGCCGCTGTCTTCCTTCAAGTACTCAAGCAACTCCTCAAAAGCCTCGTCAGAAATGACGTGGTGATCAAACCGAACAGCAGACTCCTCAACCCGAGGCAGGCTGAGAGCTTTGACTGGTTCATGCAGTGCGGGCATAGCAAATCTCATTGTAAGAGGCAGCTACAAAAGAAAAGCTGAGCTTCTCAATGCTGCCATTTGAAGGGGGTTTACAGCAAAATGCTGGCAAAACCCATTACCCCACGGGTTTCTAAGCCTTGGGGAAGGTGCTCAAACCATACAACGTCTAACTCGTTTCAGAGGGTGCAACCACATCTGTTTGTAAGTTTTCAGACGCCGGTTAGGTGCCACGAAAACCCCGTCCAAGCCAGGGGCAGGCCCAAAACCTAGTCAGGACAAGGCTTGTCGTCAGAACAGGGCTCACCCCATCTCAGCGAGGCGAGGGGGCGGCGCCAGCTAGCGCCGTGGGCTGTGAAGCAGAAGCTCAGCTTTTTCTCACCCATCGGAGCCAGCAAGGCACCCCCACTACCAACAAAGTTGTTCGCCCTGTCTGACCGATCCTCAGAGGGCTCAGCCATGACCACACCGATCGAACGACCTAGGTGTGGAGACCTCAGGGGTGGTCATGCAGACGATCAAGCATGCGGATTCAGGGTTGGATCAAACCCCAAAACCCCCTTTCCCAACAAAATTAAAGGGGCCCTTCCAGGCCCCCATGGGTCATTTGGGTGATAAGGCTGACCTCACCCCATCTCCCTTAAAAGGGTCAGGCGGCCACGGGGGCGGCTTGACGGGAGAAACGAACGATGTTATTCGCTGTTACGTGTTTGCTCTTACCGAGCAGGCTTCAGTCACCCTCCTCATACCCCGTCGAAACCATTGCAGCCCCGGAAATGCCCCGCAGGAAGCGGGTAGGGGTTCAATGGAGCTGAGCGGAATCGAACCGCTGTCCGAAGCACCGGTGTGGATCACCTAGTTCGGCCGAAACCGAACCCATTCATATTGACAGCTCCTGGCGCCCTTGGGGGGGTGGGTATTCCCCACCAAACGGCGGCGGGGTTGACTGACACCAGCAGGTTGCCGCCGATGTCCGCCCCATTCAGCGCCATAGCCGTAGTGCCCCCTGGCTTGGAGGCCCCGGCCGCCGCCGAACTAGAGGGCCTGGGGGCGAGATCCGTGCAGCCCCTGTTGCGGGCCGTGCGCTTTGAAGCCAACCTGGCCTGCTTCTATCGGCTGCACCTGCAGGCCCGGCTGCCGTTTCGACTGCTGCGGGAGCTGGCCAGCTTCCCCTGCCGCAGCAAGGAGGAGCTCTATGCGGGCGTACAAAGGGCCGTCGACTGGTCGCGCTGGCTGCCGCCGGAGCTGAGTTTTCGCGTCGATGCCAGCGGCATCGCCCCAGGACTAAACCATGGCCACTACAGCGCCCTGCAGGTGAAAAATGCCCTGGTGGACTGGCAGCGTCAGCAGCTGGGCCAGCGCTCTTACATCGACCTGGACCAACCCGATCGCAGCCTGCACCTGCATTTGGGCGGCGGCCTGGCCAGCCTCAGCCTCGATGGCAGCGGCAGCAGCCTGCACCGCCGCGGCTACCGGGCGGCGATGGGCCTGGCCCCCTTGAAGGAAAACCTCGCAGCGGGCCTGATCGCCCTCAGCGGCTGGGATGGCTCGGTGCCGCTGGCCGATCCCCTCTGCGGCAGCGGCACCCTGCTGATTGAGGCGGTGCGCATGGCCTTGGGGCGGGCGCCGGGGCTGGAGCGGCAGTTTTCGCTGCAGGGCTGGCCTGATTTCGATCTCGAACTCTGGAACCAGGAGCAGGCCGCCGCCCGCTGCCTGGCCCGCAGCAGCAACCTGGCCGACGGCCGCCCCTTGGCCGCCGTGGTGGGGCTGGAGCAGAACGCCGAGGTGCTGGCCCAGGCCCGGGTCAACCTGGAGCAGGCGGGGGTGGCGGCTGCAATCCAGCTGCAGGCCGGCGACTGCCGCGACTTCCAGCCACCACCAGGCCCTGGCGTATTGGTGTGCAACCCCCCCTACGGGGAGCGCTTGGGTAAAGGGGAAGACCTGGAGGCTCTCTACGCAGACCTGGGGGCGATGCTGAAACAGCGCTGCGGCGGCTGGCAGCTGTGGTTGCTGAGCGGCAACCCAGCCCTCACCGGCGCCCTGCGCATGAAGGCCACACGCCGCATCCCGGTGAGCAATGGCGGCATCGACTGCCGCTGGCTGCACTATCAAATTCGCTGACAGCCGCTGGATCAGCCACTAGATCAACCGCTAAATCAACAGTGCTGATCAACGGTGTCAATCCAGCAGCTCCAGTCGCACGCTGCTGCCGTGGCCGAGGGTGACGCCGCGCCGGGCTGGCCGCACGGGCAGCCGATTGCAGAGCCGGAAGCGATGCTCTCGCAGCAGGGTGCCGAGCACGATTTTGAGCTCCATCTGGGCGAGAGCCACCCCTATGCAGCGGCGCACACCAGCACCAAATGGCATGTATTCATAGGGGGAATATTGACGCTCCAAAAAGCGTTCGGGCCGAAACTCGCTGGGATTTGGATAGAGATCTTCGCTATGATGTAGCGAATAGATGTTACCCATCACCAAATCACCCCTGTGCAAACAATGCCCTGCTAACTCCACTGGCACTTCCACCCGCCGCGGGAAGGTGAGCATGGCCACCGGATGCAGGCGCAGCGCCTCCTGCACCACGGCCCCCAGGTAGGGCAGGCTGAGCAGGACAGCGGGGTCGGCATCCGCTGGCAGCGCCACCAATTCGCGCCCCAGGCGCTCGCCCACCTCCGGTAGGCGGTGTAGCCAATAAAGAGCGGTGGTGAGGGCGGTGGCGGTGGTCTCATGGCCGGCCACCAGCAGGGTCATCAGCTCATCGCGCAGGTCGAGATCGCTGAGGGCCTGGCCCTCGACATCGCTGGCCTGCAGCAGCAGCGAGAGCACATCCCGGCGGTCTGAATTACGCTCCGCCCGCCTGGCGGCAATTTCCGCATAGAGCAGGGCATCGGTGCGCTCGGCCAGCGCCGCCACCCGGGCGCCAGGGCTCCAGGGGCCGAGATCGCGCAGCAACCAGGGAAAGAACAAAATCGCCGAGGTGAGCGGCGTAGCCGTAAGCGCCAGGCGCTGGCTGAGCAGGGCCATTAATTGGTCATAGCGCTCACTACGATCCAGGCCAAATACCACATGCAGGATCACCCGCATGGTGATCGACTGCATCGCTTGGCGAACATCTATTACAGCGCCCTTTTGCCATTGGTCACTCTGATCTCGGCAAATCTGGCCGATGGTGCGGCCATAACTTTGCAGGTGCTCCCCATGGAAGCTGGGCATCAGCAGTTGGCGCCGCTGGCGATGGGCGTTGCCACCGAGCAGAATTGTGTTGTGGCGACCCAACACAGCTGCCAGCAGTTCATTCACCTCTCCGGGAGCGCTGAATAGCTTGCCGCTGTCATTGCTGAACAGCTGCTGCAGGGCCTGGGGTTCGCTGAGCAGGAACAGCGGCCCCAGCCCGTACATCTGGGGGGAGATCGACGCCTGAAACAAAACGCCATGGCGACGCCCCTGACGGCGTAAATAGGCCAGCGGATCCAAAATCCACTGGCCCATTTGCAGGGCCTTGGGCAGCCTCGATCGCGGCGGGCGCGGCAGCTGGGGCGGATGCTGGGCGATGATTTCAGTCATAACGGCAGGGGCATAACGACAGGGGCATAACGACAGGGTCACAACGGCGTCATGATTGCCACAGGTTAATCACGGCACGCCCATAACCGCAGAAGCGGGAAATAAATGAGGCGGAAATAAATGAGTAAAAAATAACACCAGGGAAATAACAAAAACGGAATACACGCGGAAAAAGCAGCGAAAACTGCGAAAGCAGCGAAATAAATCGCAGGAGAAATTACGAAAATAAATCATAGCAAAGACACGATTAAAAAAAGCAGCTTTGCAGCCCACCCAGTGACACCTGGATACATTGGGACAACCCTGGTAAATCATCCTAATTAACAAACTCGCCGTACTGACAAATTTGCCACATAATGGCACCTCGAAAGATTATCCATTCCGCTCGCCAGAGCGATGAACAGGCCATTTGCTGCAACGCTTCCCGCGAGAAGGAATCGATGGCCCTTGGCACTTTTAGAGGCGTCCAAAGATAAATTTTCCATACTGGCAGATTTGACACTCCAATAGATTTGCAACCCAAGCAAATTTCTCCTATTAACAAACTTGCCGCATTGGTTAATTTGCCGCACCGATTAATATATTTCATACTTAAGGGCACCTCGAAAAATTCGAATTTTTCACCGAGTCCAACTAGACCCGAAAAAGACTCTTTGCAAACAAATGGGTCTTGCCGTGCTTCACATGAGAGTTATCGCTGACAAGTAATTTTTCGAGGTGCCCTAAATTATCATTATCAGCAAACTCGCCGCATTGTTCAATTTCCCGCACCGATTAATTTATCTCGCGTAAATTTCCGCCCCACTAAATTCATTAGTTCTAACTAGCTTGCTCCATCGCTTCTATCCGGTGGAAAGCCTCGATGGCAGTGCCGATCGTGGCGAATAAATGACCGGCTCCGATCCGCTCCACCAGGCCACCGCGCTCCAAGGAGCCGCGCAGCTCGCTTTTGACCCGAGCCAGGCAAAACTGAATCTCAAGATGGCGCAAATCATGCTCCAACTCAAGCAGCATATCGAGGGCGGTAATGTCTACGTCTATTATTGCTTCTGCATTGATCAAAAGCCAGCGCACCGGCTCAGATTCTGCATCAATGGCTTCCATCACCCGCTGGTAGAAGTGATCGGCATTGGCAAAACATAGGGGTGCATCATAGCGATAAATTAGCAGGCCTGGCCTTGTTATCGCACCCGTCTTGCTGATCACATTGTGATAGCCAGCCATGGAGGGTACTTCCCCCAGCACCGCATCATTGGGCCTGATGATCCGCCAGAGTAAATCGAGTATTGATAAAGCCACCGCCAGGGCCACACCGATCAAAATATCGCTGAGCAGCACGCCAATGCAGGTAATAACTGCCAGGCGAAATTCACTGAAGCGAAATCGCAATAAACCAATAAATCCATCGATATCGATCAGCCGCAGAGCCGCCATGATCACCACGGCAGCCAGGGCCACCTTGGGAAACAGGGCCAGCAGCGGCCGCAACGACAGCAACACCAACAAAACCAGGGCCAGGGCGATCAGAGAAAACAGCTGGGAACGGCTACCGAGGGCATCGCCGAGGGCCGTGCGACTGCCGCTGCTACTCACCGGAAAACCCTG
>CANHSW010000108.1 GCA_947463165.1 Cyanobacteriota bacterium | reverse complement strand
TGACCGTAGTGGTTCCGCCATTGAAATCATTGGGGCCAACGGCATAGGGCATCTTGTCGCCCGCAAAGTTCACCGGAGTCACCTCCTGGGCATTTACCCCCAGCACCAAGCTCCAGGGAGCGCGCTTGAATGGATTACCGCCATTGAGGGGGCGCACCAGTTGCAGACTGCCACCAAAGCGTTGGATAGCGATGGTGTTGCCATCCAGGGCAAACCAGTTGTTGTTTACCCCCAGGCCAGCCACTGAACCCGCCGCCACGGCTTCATTGATTGACCCGAAGGTTTTACCCAAAGGATTGGTTGAGGAAAAAATATTGTAAGCAGAGGCGGTAGTTGGGGCAGAATAGAAGCCGGTAGAAACGTCCGATACGGTAGCAAACTGACCATTATCTTGACTTTGATAGATTTGAGGAACGTCTCTGCTTAGGAAGAGCCTTGCCCGGAACGCCGTGCGGTACTTGTCTCCTTTGATCCAGGGGTCGGTGAAAGAGATATCGGCCAAACCACCGAATTGCCCGTAGGTAAAATTGAGCGATCCATCCCAGGCACGACCAGCAATATTGCTTTCCTGCAGTTGCACCTGGCCGAAAACACCCTGGCTTTGGCTATAGCCCAAGCCGCCGGAAAGGCTACCGGTGGACTGCTCTACGATGCCCAGTTGAATAATTACAGTGCCGGGCTCTGCCGCCACGGGCTTTAGGGTCACTTTGACATCGCTGAACAGCCCGGTGCCGTAGATACGCTTGATATCCTCTTCCAGCTCGCGGCGATTGAACACCTGGCCGTTCTTGATTGACACCTCACGGCTAATCACCCAAGCCTTGGTCTTGCCCTTGATCGGTTCTCCTTTGGCATTGGTGGATTCCCCCTCCTTGTTAAGGAATTTCACCTCCACCCCAGCCACGGTGCCTTCGCGCACCAACAGTTCCACCGTGCCATCGGGATTCACCCGCTGGGGGCCGCTGACCCTGGCTAAGGAGTAGCCCTGGTCTGCGTACCAGCGCTGCAAGTCCTGCATACGACTCTGCAGGGTATTGAGATTCAGGGTTCTGCCGTAATCAGCGGCAAAGGTATCGGCCACCACCTGGGCTGGGATCTTGGCTTGGGCCGGATCGAGGCTTACTTTTTTCAGCACGGGGTTGGCGACCACATTGACCACCAGGCGCACCCCGAGCGGACCATCTACCGGCTGAATGCGCACATCCGAAAACCAGCCACTGGCATAGATCGCCGACAGGTCGGTCTGCAATTCACTGCGGCTGACCCTGGTGCCAGGAGTGGCTGCCATCGCCCCATAGGCGGCCAGCTCCAGCCGCTCCCGCTCCGGGTGGTTCTCCAAACCTTCGATCACCACCTCCGAGATCAACACCCTCGGCTCGGCAGTAACAGCCGGTGCGGTAGTGGCCGGTGTGCCAGGCACCGGTGCGGCAGCAGCCGGTGGAGTACCAGCAGGAGTAGCGGCCGGTGCCGCCTCATTTTTGTTGGCGGGAGCTGCTTTATCTGGAGCTGAAGTGGCGGGAGTGGTCCCAGCAGGCTTCGGCTGGGCGACTGGGCCGGCCTGGCTCGGGCTGGCGGCGGGGGTGCCAGCGTCAGCGGCTTTTGGCACTGCCGGCTGGGCCAGGGCTGGGCTTACCCCGGTTAGGGCTGCGGCGCACAAGCTGATCAGCACCTGGGCTGGAACAGAACCTGTTGAACGCAAGCCGGCCATCTGCAAAATCACGGTGCGGCCCGGCCGCATGTGAGGCTGACCTTACCGGTAGACCCGTGGTTCAGGACAGACCCCCTGGACCCGTTTGAGAACCTCCCCGTAGGCCTCGACAACTCCGCCCAGATCCTGGCGAAAGCGATCCTTGTCGAGAATTCGCGCCTGGCTGTCGGCGATGCCGCGATCCCAGAGGCGGCAATTGTCGGGACTGATCTCATCGGCCAGCAGTAGCTGACCGTCTGCGCTGTAGCCCAGCTCGATTTTGAAGTCCACCAACTCCAGATCCAGGCCGGCGAACAGCTGCCCCAGGGCGGTGTTTACCCGCCAGGCCAGCTGTTCGATGGCGATTCGCTGGGCGTCGTCCACCAGGCCCAGCAGCCGCAGGCGGGCTTCGCTGAGCAGCGGATCGCCGAGGCCGTCGTCTTTGTAATAGAGATCGAGCAGCGGCTGCTCCAGGCGAGTGCCAGAGGCGATGGGCAGCTGTTTACACAGGGAGCCGGCGGCGATGTTGCGGATCACCACCTCCAGCGGCACCACCCGCACCGGTCGCACCAGCATCCAGTTGCCGCCAGCCTCGCCACTGGCCTCACCGCCCGCTTCGCCAACCGCAGATGTGGCAGTGGCGGTGGCGGTGGCTGGTGGCAGCCCCAAGAAGTGGGTGGGGATGCCCTGCAGTTCCAGATATTCGAACAGCAGGGCTGAGATTTGGCAGTTAAGAACCCCCTTGCCGCTGAGCTGGGCTCGCTTCTGGGCATTGAAGGCGGTGGCGTCATCCTTGAACTCCACCGCCAGCAGATCGGGCTGGTCGGTGGCGTAGACGCGCTTGGCCTTCCCTTCATGCAGCAGGGGGCCGAGGGAGTAGGCGCTCATGGCTGAGGGGCGAGCAAGGGGGAGGCGGCATGGCCACCTGGAGCCCGGGGAGAGCGCAGCTGCAGCTCCAGCTCCTGGACGCGCCGCAGAGCGGCTGGGTCCTGGCGACGCAAACCCAACTCACCGTAGGCGTCGTCGATACGGGGGCTCAGCCGCGCCCGGCGCTGGGCGGCCAGGGCCCGCGCCCTGGCGCTGGCTTCGCTGGGGGCCAGGGCCAGTTGGTGATCGAGAATCTCAGCCACCAAAGACCAGGCGCCGGCTGCTGCGGCCTGGTCAAGGGCCACCTCCAACAATCGCTCCCGTTCGGCGCTCGGCAATTGCCGCATCAGTTGCACGGCGCGATTGATGCGGCCGGCGGTGGCCAATCCAGGTTGGCGACCGGCCAGCAACACCTCTGCTGCGGCCTGGGTTTGCTCCAGGGACTCCAGCTCAGCCGCCAGCAGGTCTAGGGCCGGGCGACTGGTAACAGTGCCGTCAGCATGGCGCTGGACAGGCAACAGCAGGGTTTCCAGGTTTGCCAGCTCTCCTTGGGCCAGCTGGCGCAGGGCCGCCGCCGCCCGCCAGTGATCCAGCCCGGCATGGGCGGCCCGCCACTCCAGGAGCAGCCACTGATAGCGCTCTACCCCCTGGGCCGGTCCATAGCGCTCCAGCACCCGCAGGGCGGCCTGGGGGGCCTGGCAAGTGATCAGCGCATCGGCATTGGCCAGCACCACCGCCAAGGGCTGGGGGGCGGGCTTGATCGTGAGCAGGCGCCTTTGCACCTGCTGCAATTGGGCCAGGTGACCCTGGTCGATCAGCTGGGCACAGGAGGCCGCCAACTGGTCGAGGCCGCCATCGCGCAGCAGGGCGGCAAAGGCCCGCTCTGCCTCGCTCGGCTTGGGCTTACCCCTGCGGGCCTGGGCGGGGCTCGCCGCCAGGGCCGCCACCAAAACCAGTGACAGCCAGCGCCGGCGGCTGACGGCCTGTAACCAAAAAGCTGCCAGCGCAGATCTACCTGGAGCTGCCGCCATGTATAGAAGAGGGCACGGCGGCCCGCTACGCGCGGTTAAACCTAGAAGACCCGCCCCAGGCACCTCGCTCCCACCAGGCCATGACCACCGTCTCGATTGCCTCGTCAACGCCGGCGCGAATTCTGGTGGTGGGCGGCGGCGGACGCGAAAACGCCCTGGCCTGGGCCCTGGCCCGCAGCCATGGCGTGGAGCAGGTGTGGGTGGCGCCGGGCAATGGCGGCACGCTGGAATTAGAAGGCTGTCAGCAGCTGGCCATCGCCGAATCCGACCAGGAGGGGCTGCTGGCGGCCTGCCGGGAATTGGCGGTGGAATTGGTGGTGGTGGGGCCTGAGGCGCCCCTGGCGGCCGGCCTGGCCGATCGGCTGCGGGCCGCTGGCCTGCCGGTGTTTGGACCTGGAGCCGATGGCGCCCAGCTGGAGGCCAGCAAACATTGGGCCAAAACATTGATGCAGGAGGCGGGCGTGCCCACCGCCGGCTATTGGCCCGCCACCAGCCTGGAGCAAGCGCTGGCGGTCCTGGAGGCCCAGGGGCGTCCCCTGGTGGTCAAGGCCGATGGTCTGGCCGCGGGCAAGGGCGTCACCGTCTCAGAAACCATGCAGGAAGCCCGCGATGCCATCGGCGAAATATTTGCGGGGCGGTTCGCCATAGCCGAGGGCGCCGCCTTGGTGCTGGAGGAGCGCACTTGCGGCCCCGAGGTGTCTGTCTTCGCCCTCACCGACGGGGAGCGGCTGCTGCTGCTGCCGCCGGCCCAGGATCACAAGCGCATTGGCGAGGGGGACACCGGTCCCAACACCGGCGGCATGGGAGCCTATGCGCCAGCGCCGCTGCTGGATGGGGCAGGGCTGGAGCTGGTGCGTCAGCTGGTGCTGGAGCCCACCCTGGAGGCGTTACGGCGACGGGGCATCAACTATCGAGGCGTGATCTATGCCGGCCTGATGCTCACCGAAAATGGGCCGAGTGTGATCGAATTCAACTGTCGCTTCGGCGATCCGGAATGTGAAACCTTGATGCCACTTTTGGGGCCAGAACTAGCCGCGGTGCTGCTGGCCTGTGCCGTTGGCCAATTAGATCAGGCGCCAAAACTCACCATTGACCCAGGCTGCAGCGCCTGCGTGATCGCCGCCGCCGCCGGCTACCCCGGCAAAATTCGCAGTGGCGATCCTATCCAGAGCAGCCTGGTTAGCTCCAATAACCTGCAGTTGTTCCACGCCGGTAGCCAGCGTCAAGCCGATGGCGGCTGCGTCAGCAGTGGTGGCCGCGTGCTGGCGGTGGTGGCCCAGGCGGAGGATTTTGATACAGCCTTTGAAAGAGTTTATGGGGGCCTGGAGCAGGTGCAGTTTGAGGGGATGAATTTCCGCCGCGACATCGGTCACCAGGTGCGCAGTCGATGAACATCCCCCAAAACCTCCCCCAGGCAGAGGAGCCCAGCTCTAATTGGCGCCAGCTGCTGGCCAGTTGGTGGGCTGAATTCAGCCTGCAGACCAAATTGCTGGCCGTTGCCACCCTGGTGGTGAGCCTGCTGATGACGGGTATCACTTTCCTTGCCCTCAATGGCATCCAGCGCGATGCCCGGAACAGCGATACCCGCTATGGTCGCGACCTGGGAATACTGCTCTCCGCCAATGTCACGCCGCTGGTGGCCGAGGGCAAGGATCGAGAACTGGCCGCTGTGGCAGATAAGTTTTGGCATTACAGCTCTAGCCTGCGCTATATCTTTTTTGCCGATCCCAATGGAGTTATTTACCTTGGTATACCGATCGGAGCCAACTCTGGCAGCAGTGAACTGCTGCTGAGTCGCCGCCTGGAATTACCTGCTGATCTGCGCCAACACCCGGAAAATCCATTGGTTAGGCAACACCTAACCCCGAACGGCCAGGTTACAGATGTGTTTGTGCCGATGGTGAGCGATGGCAATTATTTAGGCGTATTGGCATTGGGAATCAACCCCAATGAAACCCTGCTTGCCAGTGCCGCCATAACCCGTGAAGTCACCGTGGCGGTGTTCATCTCCATATGGGCCTTGGTGATTCTTGGAGCTGTCTTTAATGCGCTCACAATTACCCGCCCGGTCAAGGAACTACTGACGGGAGTAAGACAGGTGGCCGGCGGCTACTTTGAGACACGTATCAGCCTGCCGGTGGGCGGAGAGCTCGGGGAATTACTGCAGGGCTTCAACACGATGGCCTCCCAGCTTGAGGCATATAAGGCGGCAAACATTGAAGAGCTTACAGCTGCCCAGGTAAAACAACAGTCTCTGATTGCCACAATGGCCGATGGGGCGGTATTGCTGGATGCAGAGGGCAGAATTGTGCTGGTGAATCCCACCGCCCGAAGGCTGTTTCGCTGGGAGGGTCGCAGCCTAGATGGCAACTTGTTGATCGCCGAATTGCCGGAGTTGCTGTCGATGGAATTGCAAGCTCCCCTAGAGAGCTTGCAGAGCCTGGAGCGGGAATCAGCCGACGTTCGCTACAGCTTTGGCGAACCAGCCCGCACCCTGCGCATCGTTTTGCAATCGGTTAGCGATGCCAATGGCGAATCGCTAAAGGGTATCGCAATGACGATACAAGACCTCACTCGGGAAGTGGAGCTAAATGCAGCTCAAGCCCGCTTCATTAGCAATGTCTCCCACGAGTTGCGCACGCCATTATCCAATATCAAAAGCTATGTGGAAACCCTCCATGACCTAGGCGATCAACTCAGCGAAGCAGATAAAAAAGAATTCCTTGGCATCGCCAACGCCGAAACTGATCGACTAACTCGATTAGTCAATGATGTGCTGGATTTATCGCGGCTCGAATCCGACGGCAAATGGAACTTTGAGCCTATGTCCATTGTTCCAGCCATGGAACAGACCCTGCGCACCTACAGGCTAAATGCGGAAGAAAAGGGAGTGCTGCTGATCATGGAAGCCGACCCCCAGCTACCCAGGGTGCTTGCAAACTGGGATTTGCTGTTGCAGGTGTTCGATAACCTGGTGGGAAATGCTCTTAAATTCACACCCTCCGGTGGCCGTCTGGTGTTTAGAGCCTATCCCTGGCCTGATCATTGCCCGATAGAACCTACCGTTGCCGCCAACGGCAACCCAGCCTGTGATTTAAGTTCACCACTGCCTAGGCTGCGTATCGAAATTGCCGATAGTGGCTGCGGCATTTCCGCCCTAGAGCAAGACCGCATTTTCGAGCGTTTCTACCGGGTCGAGAACACTGTTCATACGGAAGCTGGCACAGGCCTAGGGCTTTCAATTGTAAAGGGTATTTTGAATAAGCATGGCAGCCAGGTAAGCATGGCCAGCGAAGTTGGCATAGGCACCACCTTTTGGTTTGATTTGCGCCTAGAACACTCCGACACCGACGAGTTACAATTGCAAGCCGAACGTCGAAACTATGAATTAGATTTGCAGTTAATAAAATCTTGA
>CANHSW010000107.1 GCA_947463165.1 Cyanobacteriota bacterium | reverse complement strand
TTAGCCATGCACCTACAGATCGATAATGTTTGTAAACGCTTTGGCCGTGGCCGCCAGGCCAAGCTGGTGCTGGAAGCAATCAATTTCTCAATTCAAACGGGTGAATTCGTGGCCCTGGTGGGCAGCTCTGGCTGCGGCAAATCTACGATGATGCGTTTGGTAGCTGGCTTGGAACTGCCCAGCAGTGGTGTAATCAGGGTTGACGGAGTTACCGTTAAAGCTCCTGGTTCAGAGCGGGGCATGGTGTTTCAGAAGTACAGCCTATACCCCTGGTTAACTGCCGCCCAAAATATTGCCTTTGGCATGCAATTGCAGGGGCGTTCCAGGCAAGAGATTAGAGAACGCACAGCTTTTTTTCTAGAGGTGGTTGGCCTGGCCGATGTGGCCAGGAGGCTGCCAAAGGAACTCTCAGGCGGCATGCAGCAGCGCATTGCCATTGCCCGCGCTCTGGCAGCGGAGCCGCAGATCCTGTTGCTGGATGAACCATTTGGAGCTCTAGATTTACAGATCCGTGAATCGATGCAGGAATTTCTTCATGAACTCTGGGAGCGCACCGGACTGACAGCCCTGTTGATCACCCATGACCTGGAGGAAGCCCTACTGCTGGCCCAGCGCATTCATGTGATGGCTCCAAGACCGGGCCGCATCGTACGCAGCCTAGAGGCAAAATTCAATCGTTCAAACCTGCGTCAGCTGCGGCTAAGCCAACCTTTTCTGGCCCTGCGCCAAGAGTTGGCCGATGAACTGCGCCAACTCGATTCCGGTCCCAATCCACCCTGCTAAATCCATCCAAATGTTTTGCCTGGCTGCTCGCATGACAAGCCTCTCAACCGGTGGACAGCACTGCGTAGAGCGCTAGCCATCCACGCAAGCCAAAAGAAAACCAGAGTAAAGCCAGAGCAAATCCAGAACTAAGCCAAAATAAAATTTACCCATGCCTGGTAACTTCCATGGGTAAATTAGCAGAATTAAGATTTTCGGGTCTTCCTTAGGTTAAATGAGTGTCATCCCTTGAGTTGACTCGCTAGGCAATGTGTCCGCTTCTTCTGCGCCTGCACTCGTCGTTTGCGGGAACAAAAGAGTGGGCTGAATTCCCAGGTATACCGCCTCTTTGAATAGGGCCTGCTTGGCGCCAGCATCGCGGCGCTGGCAAGCCTGGCTAAATCGCTGCTGCAAAGATTCGATCAAGGCCTGGCGGCGGCGATCAACCTGGGGTTTGGTATCGGTTGGCTCGGGGCTGTCCATTGCTGAATCTGTTACTAATAAATGATGTTATCTAGGCAAATTATAGGCCAGCGCCGAAACCTACCCATGGCCAGCCCCGAGAACCAGCCTAGCCATTGGCGCCAGCATCGCGGCCTCTATGCAACCGATCATGGTGCCGCGATATCCGCCTTGATCGCCGCCGCAATCCGCGGACAGAGCCGCGCCATCGGCAGGGGGCTCGCCCCACCCTTGATTCATTTACCCAACACTTGCGAGTGATAACTACACTAATATTTCATCTAGCACCAACTCAGGGCCCAGGGCAGCTGAAGCCATCAGCACCAAGCTGCGGCTCTCCAGCGGTGCGCCACTGGGACTCCAGCGCTGGGGGTTCACGGGTAGGTCATCGCCGGGGGGCAAGGCGGTGTCGATCAGTCTCAGCCAACCGGCCTGGCAGCTGGGTAGATCGAAGTGGATCGCCTTGGCATAGGCATTCATGGCGCACCAGAGCACAGGTTCGCCACTGGCATCATGCAGGCTCCAGGCCAGCGTATGAGACCAGCTGGCCCAATCGGGCTGTTCCAACTCAACTCCATGCCAACGCCACTCCAACAGAGGTAATTCTGGATTCAGCAGTGGCGCCAAATGCTGGCGCAGTAGCAGCAGCCGTTGTAGATAACTGCGCAGGGCTAGATCATCTGAATCTGGTAGCCAATGCATCCAGCCGAGCGGATTGTCCTGACACCAGGTGTTGTTGTTGCCCCCCTGGCTGCGCCGCACCTCATCGCCCATCGACAACATCGGCACCCCCGGCGCCAGCAACAGCGTGGTCAGCAAATTGCGCAGTTGCCGCTCGCGCAGGGCGGCAATGGCGTGATCGCTGCTGGGCCCCTCAACACCGTGGTTCCAACTGTTGTTGTGGTTGTCGCCATCGCGGTTGTCCTCGCCATTGGCCAAGTTGTGCTTGCCGTTGAAGCTCACCAGGTCGGCCAGGGTGAAGCCGTCATGGGCTGTCAAAAAGGTGATGCACTGGCCGGGTCGCACCGGCGTGCGCGTGAATAAATCGGGGCTGCCGCTGATCCTTTGGGCCAAGGCCCAGCAGCTACCTTCATCGCCCTTCCAAAAGCGGCGCACATCATCACGGAACCTGCCGTTCCAAGTGGCTACCCTGCGGGCGGGAAAGTCCGCGAGGCGATAGAGACCGCCGCAATCCCAGGGTTCGCTGATCAACTTCAGGTCAGCCAGGTCTGGATCCGCCTCCATCTCCTCAAACAGAGGGGGGTTATCAAGGGGCATCAACTCCTCGCCACGACTCAAGGCAATGCCCAGGTCAAAACGGAAGCCATCAATACCCAGTTCGCAGGCCCAGCAGCGCAGCGACTCCAGGATTAGCCGTCTCACCAAGGGTCGATTAGCGGCGATTGTATTGCCGCAGCCGCTCACATCCAGGTAGTCACCGCGTGGGTTTTGCTGGTAATAGAGGCGATCGCCTAAACCGCGCCAACTCAGGGTTGGCCCCTGCTGATTTCCCTCGCTGGTGTGGTTGAACACCACGTCGAGGATTACCTCCAGCCCGGCTTGGTGACAGGCCATCACCAACTCGCGCACCTGCTCACGGGCCTGCAACGGGTCCTCGCCCAGCAGGTATCCTGGGTGCGGTGCCAGCCAACTGATCGGACTGTATCCCCAATGGTTAATCCGACCCGGGGGCGCGTCGCTGGGGTCAAAGGCCATCACTGGCAGCAGCTCAATCGTGGTCACCCCCAGCCGTTTGAGATAGGGAATGGTTTCGATCAGCCCCAGCAAAGTGCCCTGCTGCGCAGCCGGCACTGGCGAACCGCTGCCGCGGGTGAAGCCCCCCAGGTGCAGTTCATAAATCACTGATCTCTGCCAGCTATGGCGCGGCCGGGGGGCGGCGGCAAAGTCAAATCGCTCGCGCTCGGTCACCACCCCTTTCAGGCAGGAGGCGGTATTGGGAGCGGCGCCCACGGCGGCGGCGCGGCGATAGCCCCCCCAGCCGGCGATAGCCCTGGCACAGGGATCTAGCAGCACCTTTGAGGGATTGAAGCCGTGACCGCCCGGTTGCAGCGGACCGAACACCCGATAGCCATAACAGCTGCCGATGCCGATTCCGGCCACCTCCACATGCCAGTGGTCGGCGGAGCGATGCCGCTCATCCAACTCAATCACCGATTCGGCCTGGCTGGCCTCGCCCGAGGCGAACAGCAGCAGCTCCACCCGCGTGGCCTGGGGTGCCACCAGGGAAAAGTTCACTCCCCAGGAGGTGATGCTGGCCCCTAGGGGAGCGGGGCTGCCGATCCGGATCGCCGGTCTTGGGGCGGACAAGGCGCCGGGAACGTAGGAGCTCATTAACCTAGTTGCCCTGGCCGGCTGGCACGGGCACTTTCGATGCAGTGTGGCCCCTAAGCGGTGTCGGCCTCTATCCGTTGACGGCCTCCTTGAGCTGGCGACCTCCTTGCGCTGACGGCCTCCATGCGCTGGCGGTCTAGCTGCGGTGGCGGCCTCCATGAGGCGAAGGCTCTGTGCTTCTGTTTTCAGCAGCCGTAGCCCCTTGACGCCTTGTTACCCACTTCTGCTCCGGAGCCCGGCAGGCCACCGCGGGAGGTGCGGCCCGGGTTGTGGTTGTTTGCCCCAAGCCGCGACAGCCAGGGGGGCAGCAGCTGGCTGTTGGCCACCGCCGAGGGAGACCTGTTGATCGATTGCCCGGGCTTCACCCAGGCCAATCTGGATTTCCTGGGGGGGCGAGGCGGCGAGGGCACCCTGGTGCTCACCAGTCGCGAGGGCCATGGCCGTTGCCGGCGTCTGCAGCAGGCCACCGGTTGGCGGGTGCTGGTGCAGGAGCAGGAGGCCTATCTGCTGCCCACGGTGCAGCGGCTGCAGGTTTTTGCTACTGAACACCTCCTGGCGGCCGGTATCCGGCTGCTGTGGACCCCTGGCCCCAGCCCCGGGGCCTGCGTGGTCCATGCCGCCGGCCCCTGGGGAGATCTGCTGTTTTGCGGCCGTCTGCTGCTGGCGGTGGGCCCCGCCAGCCTGGCGCCGCTGCGCACCAGCCGTACCTTCCATTGGCCCAGGCAGCTGACCAGCATTGAGCGGCTGAAGAGCTGGCTGCCCGTGGGTTCACCTGCCCAGATCGCCTGCGGTGGAGGGCTTGGGGCGCTCCGGGGGGAGGTGCTGGTCAACGATGGGGCGGCGCTGTTGGCGGCGCTGGAGGCGCAGTGATGGGCCCTTGGCAGCGGCTAAATCGAGCCCCAAGCCGCTGTGCAGGTGCGTTGCGCCCTAAATCGAATACCCTGAGAACCGTTGCACCGCTGCGGCTGTCAAGTTGCGCTAAGTGCCCACGACCCATACCATTGGTGCGGTTATCCATGGGCGGTCGGGCAAACCGGCTTACTTGCCCACGGCTTTATCCAAAATTTTTTTCCCATTCCATGAACAAAGCTGATCTCGTCAATCTGGTTGCTGTACGGACCGAACTCACCAAGACAGATGTTTCGTTGGTTGTCGATGCTGTCATTGAAACCATCATTGATTCGGTAGTTGAAGGTAAGAAAGTCTCGATTCTGGGCTTCGGATCGTTTGAATCCCGCGAGCGTTCTGCCCGTCAAGGTCTGAATCCGAAAACAGGTGAGAAAATCGCGATTCCCGCCAAACGGGTTCCCGCTTTTACCGCTGGCAAGATGTTCAAGGATCGGGTGCAGGGCTGATTCTCAGCGCCCTGCAATGGGAGCCATAAGCGCAAAAACTAACTATGGCGGTTCTGCTGGACCGCCTTTTTGATGTCTTCCCTGTTGCTACCTAGTCACCTGGAGGAGATACTGGCCAGGGGGCAGCGGCTCAGAGAGGCCGGCTATCGCGGCAGATTTGCCCCCTCGCCCACCGGACCGCTGCATCGCGGCAACCTGCGCACGGCCCTGCTCAGCTGGCTGGAGGCCCGCTGGCAGGACGGCGAATGGTTGTTACGGCTCGATGATCTAGATGTACCGCGGAACCGCCCCGGAGCTGAAGGAGCAATTCAGGCCGATCTGCTTTGGCTGGGTTTGAACTGGGATGGCCAGCCCCTGCGACAAAGCGATAACCGGGGCATCTACGCCACGCTGCTCTCGGCCCTGAGACGGGCCGGTCATCTCTATCCCTGCCGCTGCAGTCGCCGGCTGTTGGCAGACATCTCAGCGCCCCATGGCGGCCTAACGGTTTATCCAGGCCTATGCCGCCAGCGCCAACCCCAGTGGGGCTGGCAGCAGGGGCGGCTGCCCAGTTGGCGGCTGCGGCTGCCGCCCGGCCCCCTCCACTGGCAGGAGCAGTTTTGCGAACTTGGGCAGCTGGATGGTGCGACAGAGGTGGGCGATGTGGTGCTGCGGCGGGCGGATGGGGTGGTGGCTTACCACCTAGCGACCGCATTGGACGAACTGATCCATGGCATCACCGATGTGGTGCGCGGTGACGATTTATGGAGTTCCACCGGCCCCCAGGTGGCAGTGATGGCGCTGTTACGGTTACCTCCGCCTCGTTACGCTCACCTGCCCCTGTGGCGGTCCGCCGGCGGCCAGCGGCTGAGCAAGCGCGAGGGGACCGAGGGGCTGGCGGCCTACCGCGAGCGGGGCATGGATGCGGCAGCGGTTGTGGGTGAACTGGCGGCCAGCCTGGCACTAGTGCCCGCCGGCAGTCGGCTCAGCGCTGGCGAGCTGCTGGCGGAACTGAAGCCGGCAAACCTGGCCGCAGCAATCCAAACAGCTCGAGTGAGAATGAATCCCAGACTACAAGAAATGCAGCCGCCACAAAAACAGATGAAAGCCCAGATGAAAAAATCTAAATAAAACCCAGGCAAAACAGCAGATAAAGCCCAGGTGCAATCTAAGCAGAGCCCGTAAAATGGCAAATCCTGCGGACATGTCAGCTGCAGCTCTGTCAGCCACACCCCCACCAGCCGGGGCCAGCTGCATTAATCAGGCCAGACACAACAATGCAGATAGCTGGTCTGGCCCGGCTAGGATCAAATTGAGCAAGAAATCCAGTGGGGGAGGAAGCTTGCCGCCAATCCCCCTGGCCCAGCCTCTTGCCTAGATCCTGTACCTAGATCTCATGCTTACTCAACGACGCTGGGCTTTCTTCTGGTTCCAGATGAAGAAGGCAGCGGTGCCGACCACCACGGCCAGGGGGGCAGCTGTCAGTAGCAGCAGGATCACTGCGGTCCAGTCGGTGTACATAGCTGCGGGGTGCAAAGCGTCGCCATTATCCCAGTTGATCCGCCAACTACGACACCAGGCCCTCCAACTGTCACCACTGCTGCTGACGATCCCATTATTTGCGCTACAGGCGCAGGCGGACGTAGTATTTCAAAACTGCCAATCCACCCGAGACGGCGGTATAAGTTGCGACGCCCGGCCCACCGGCGCCACCTGGTTCAACGACGAAGCGGCTCGAGAGGGTCTGCTCAACCAGGCCAGCCCAGGCTGGGCCGAGTTTGATCCCTACCAAGGCTACGCAGACATGCTGGGCGGCAACTGGACCTGAAGCCAGAGCTCCAAAGCTCCCCTCAGCAGCCCCGAGCCGCAGTGCCTCGCTATCACCTCTAGGGCAAACTTGCTGCATTGAAGCTGCCGTCAGCGCAAGAGAGGCAGCGAATCAGCCTGGAAATCAGACCGCATTAAATACTAGCCCTAAAGAGGAGGAGCCAACACCTGCCAGATGGCGAATGCAGTGGAGAATGCAGTGGCACAGGCAGTGGCGAATGCAGTTGAGATGCAACTCGGCTGAAATTCAACTCGGCCCAGCAGCGGCTGGCTGGACAAAACAAGCAATGGCTGCTTGGCGAGTCC
>CANHSW010000106.1 GCA_947463165.1 Cyanobacteriota bacterium | reverse complement strand
GGGGCTCGCCGGCATCGACACCTTTTCCTTTGCAACCCTGACTGCCTCCACCCTGGCCAACTTTGATCGGATCACCGATTTCACCATCGGCACCGATCTCCTTGATGGGCCCAGCGCCATCACAGCCGCCAACATCAACAAGCTCGGAGCTGTTTCTGCCCTAGATGCAACCAGCATCGGCAATCTGCTGAGCAGCACCAGCTTTCTCGCCAGCCAGGCGGCTATCTTCACCTATGCCGATCCTTCCGGTATCTCCCGCAGCTTCATCGCCCTCAATGATGGCATTGCCGGCTATGCCACCAGTAGTGATGCGATTGTGGAGATCACCGGCTACACCGGTTTACTGGCCAACTTGGCGCTGATCTGAGCGGGATCTCACCGCAGGAGCTGAATCACCACATCCAAAGGCAGTTGAGCCCAGGCCCGATCGCCAACGCGACAACCCCAGCTGCCGCGTTGGCGCCCAAAGCATCCCCACCACCTCCCCACCTGGTCCCTGCCGCAGGTAGGCCAGCAGGGCGAAAGCATCCAAAACCACCGTCATTCGGCCGCATCCCGCCTATTCTCTTCTCGCCGCTCTGCGATCAATTCGTCCACGAGTTTTCGCTCGGCAGGAACCTCAGAGAAGCGTTGCTTTAAGCGTTTCTTTAGGCGTTGCTTGATCCGCTCCGGCTTCCCCAGCACCAGCCGGCCCAGCTCTTGGCGGGCCACCAAAGCATCGCCCTCCTCAAACCCCAGCTCTCGTCGCAGCGCCGCCGGAATCACTAGCCGCCCCTGCCGGCCCAGGCTCACCTCCACGGATTGGGAAAAGTTGTTCATCTAAGCCTGGCGTGCCACATCCACAGCGAGCTCCGGCGGGCGATGGCTAAAGCTGATTAGCAGTCGCAGCAGAGACATTGCCCCAGCCGATCTCCTTCCGCGGCCAGCTGCCCGCCCTGGCTAACAAGACCTACTTCAACTACGGCGGCCAGGGGCCCCTGCCGGAGGCCTCCCTGGAGGCGATCCTGGCCGCCTGGCGTCAAATTCAGCAGCTGGGCCCGTTCACCGGTGATGTGTGGCCCTATCTGGAGCGCATCAGCGCCGAATTGCGCCAGCGGCTGGGCCGCTGGTGCGGCGTGGCCCCCCAGCGGCTGGCCTTCACTGAGAACGTAACCAGCGGCTGCGTGCTGCCCCTCTGGGGTCTGCCCTGGCGAGCGGGCGATCAACTGCTGATCGGCGACTGCGAACATCCGGGCGTGGTGGCCGCCTGCCGGGAGCTGGCCCGCCGCGAGGGGCTGGAGTTGAGCGAACTGGCGGTGGGGGATCTGCGCGGCTGCGAAACCACCGCCGCCACGGCCGTGCTGGAGCGGTTGGAGGCGGCGTTGACGCCCCGCACAAAACTTGTGGTGCTCTCCCATCTGCTCTGGAACACGGGCCAGGTGATGCCGATCGCGGCGGTGGCCGAAGCGCTGCACCAACATCCCAGCCAGGCTTGGCTGCTGGTGGATGGGGCCCAGAGCCTGGGCAGCCTGCCGCTGGCGGAAGCGGGCAGCGCCAATGCCGCCGCCGCCGCCGACATCTACGCCTGCACGGGCCACAAGTGGTGCTGCGGTCCGGAGGGGTTGGGGGTGGTGGTGGTGTCGGAGCGGCTGCTGGCAGAATCACAACCCACCTTGATTGGTTGGCGCAGCCTCAGCCAGGAGAGCAGCGGCAACAGCGGCTTCCACGGCGATGCGCGCCGTTTTGAGGTGGCCACCTCTTGCCTGCCCCTGGCCGCCGGCTTGAACCGCTCGCTGCAACTACTGGAGGCGGAGGGTTCGGCCCAGGCGCGGCTGGAGCGGATCCGCCAGCTCAGTGGCCAGCTATGGCAGGGGTTGCAACTAATTCCAGGCGCCAAGACGCTGCTGGAGGTGAGGCCACCGGCGGGACTGGTGAGTTTCACCCTGGAGGCCCCCCAGCAACGGCGGAGAAGCAATTCCAATTTGGGCGGCCAGGAGCTCGAAGAGGTGCCGACGCCCGAGATGCTGCTGGGGCCTGAGGCGATAGTGACGGCCTTGGGCCGCCAGGGGATTTGGCTGCGCAGCCTGGCGGATCCCCATTGCCTGCGGGCCTGCACCCACATCTGCACCGAGGAAGCGGAAATCGAGCGACTGCTGGAAGCCCTGGCCCAGATCGGCTGAAACGGCTAAAGGGGCCAGCCAGAACAACCACAAGCTGCCTATGTGGCCAGGCCCAAGGGCTGCACCGGTTCCAAGGGCTAAACCAGGCTGCCCAGCCACTCCTGGCTTCGCATGCAACCAGAATGGATCCATAATGGTTGCGCGACCGCTGGGTCATTGATCACTGGCTGCCATGGCCAAAACACTCACCCTCAAAAACTTGCCAGACGCGCTCCATGCCCGGCTGGCCGCAGCAGCCAAGCGCCACCGGCGCAGCCTCAACAACGAGGCCATCGTCTGTCTGGAGGCCGGTCTTGGCTCGGCCTCGCCGTCTGTTGAGCAGCAGCTGGCGGAGATCAGGGCCCTGCGCGAGAGCCTCGGCCCCCACAGCTTCGACCCCGCCGAGATCGACGCCGCCAAGCGTGAGGGTCGGCCTTGATCGTCGTCGACACCAACGTGCTGGCCTATCTGCTGCTCCCAGGACCCAAGACATCGCTGGCCGAGGCTCTGTTGCTGGACCACCCCCAGTGGGCGGCCCCGCCGCTCTGGCGCAGCGAGTGGCGCAACGTGCTCGCCACCTACCTCCGCCGGGATTTGCTGAATCTGCCTGCTGCGCTCGCTCTGATGGAGAAAGCCGAGGCAATCCTCTCGGCCCATGAGGAACCCGTGTCGTCGGAGCAGGTGCTGGCACTGGCCAGCAGCAGCCGCTGCAGCGCCTACGACTGTGAGTTCGTGGCCGCTGCGCAGCAGTTGGGTGTTCCCCTGGTCACAGAAGACCAGAAGATCCTTTCCGCCTTCCCAGATCAGGCGAGGCCCCTGCATCAACCCACCTCTTAAGGCTCTGCCCCCTGGCGCCCAAGGCGCTGTTGGGAGCCAGAGGCGTTGCTGCTGGCTCCCGAGGTGCTCCTGGAGGCCCTGGCCCAGATCGGCTGAAACGGCTACGGGGGAGCCCACCCATCTGGGCCGGCTCCCCCCTGGAGCTGGCCGCTGCTGAGCCAGGGCTTAGGCGCTCAGTCGACGACCTGTCAATTGGCGGCCTATCAGTCGGCGGCCTGTTCCCAGACGTTGCGGTACACCCAGCCGGCCAGCAGGGCGCCGGCGATCGGGGCCAGCCAGAACAGCCACAGCTGACCCACGGCCTCGCCACCCGCCCAGAGGGCTACGCCGGTGCTGCGGGCGGGGTTTACCGAGGTGTTGGTGACCGGGATGCTGATCATGTGGATCAGGGTGAGGGTGAGACCGATGGCCAGGCCGGCGAAACCGGCGGAGGCCAACTTATCGGTGGCGCCAATGATCACCAGCAGGAAGAAGAAGGTGAGCACAAATTCCACGATCAGGGCCGCCCAGAAGCCGTAGCCACCGGGGGAATGGGCGCCAAAACCGTTGGTGGCCAGCGGATTGCTGCCGCTCATCACCAGGCTCAGGGCGGGGCCACCGGCTAGCACCAGCTTGATGAAACCGCCGGCGAGCACGGCGCCGATCACCTGGGCGGAGATGTAGGGGAGCAGTTCAGAGCCCTTGAAGCGGCCACTGGCCCAGAGACCAAAGCTCACTGCTGGGTTGAGATGGCAGCCGGAGATGTGACCAATGGCATAGGCCATGGTCACCACGGTGAGGCCAAAGGCGAAGGAAACGCCGAGGAAACCCAAGCCGAAGGGGTTGCCAGGGGCCACGTCGGCACCGAGCAAATAGGGGAAATTGGCGGCGATGGCGGCGCTACCGCAACCGCCAAGCACTAGCCAGAAGGTGCCAAAAAGTTCGGCTAAGAACTTTTTAGAGATTGGAACAGCCTGGGCCATCGGTAAGAAAAGCTAGCAATAGTGGGCGGCTGCAGAGTATCGAAAAACCCTGGCCGCGCCAGCTGATCTTCACGAACTGCCAAGTTTGGCCCGCAGGGCCGTTTCGGCATGCTCACGATCATCGAAATGAATTTTTGTTGTGCCCAATATTTGATAATCTTCGTGGCCCTTTCCGGCGATGATCACCAGATCGTTAGCCGCCGCCCCGGCGATGGCCGCAGCAATGGCTATGGCTCGATCGGCCTCCACCTGCAGCGGGCTGCCGGCGGGGATGCCGGCCACCACGTCTTGGAGGATTTGGGCGGGGTCTTCTGTGCGGGGGTTATCGGAGGTGACCCACACCTGATCGGCCAGCCGGGCGGCGATCTCCCCCATCAGGGGCCGCTTGCCGCGGTCGCGGTCGCCGCCGCAGCCAAACACGCAGATCAACCGACCATCACAAAAGGGCCTGGCGGCCCCCAGGGCGTTTTCCAGGCCATCGGGGGTGTGGGCGTAGTCGACGATCACGCCGGGTAACTGGGAGGCGGCAGCGGCATCCAGCCCGGCGATGGCCACCCGCTGCATGCGGCCCGGCACCCCCTGAAAACTGGCCAGCCCCTGGAGCAATAGCGGCAGGGGCAGCTCCAGCAGCGCCAGCACCCCCACCGCCTGGAGCAGGTTCATCGCATTGAAGCGACCCACCAGGGGGGAGCGGAAGGCACCGCTGCCAACGGGGCTGATCAGGGTGCCGTCGATGCCGCTGGGCCCAAAGCGCAGATCGGTGAGCCGCAGTTCGGCCGGGCCGTTGTTGAGGGAACAGCGCCAGAGGCGGCAGCTGGGGCTCTGGCGCTCAATCCGCTGGGCCAGCTGGGCTCCCCAGGGATCATCCACATTGACCACAGCGCCCCCCAGGGCTTGATCGGGGGCAAACAGCAGGGCCTTGGCTTCGAAATAGGCCTCCATGGAGGCGTGGTAGTCGAGGTGATCCTGGCTGAGGTTTGTGAATACGGCCGCCGCGAAGCTGCAGCCGGCCACCCGTTGTTGATCGAGGGCATGGGAGCTCACCTCCATGGCAGCCACCTGGGTGCCGGCGGCCAGGGCCGCCGCCAGCTGGGCCTGCAGCTGATCGGCAAAGGCAGTTGTGTGTTCGGCGGTGTGGCTATGGCCGGGCCAACGATTTACCAGGGTGCCGAAGAGGGCCGCCGGCCGGCCGGCCTCGGCGGCCAGGTGTTCGATCAAGCTGGTGGTGGTGGTTTTGCCGTTGGTGCCGGTAACACCGATCAAGCGCATCGCCTGGCTGGGTTGCTGCCAGAAGGCCGCCGCCAGGCGCCCGGCCCAGGCGGCCAGCGGATCGGCCACCACCAGCACCGGATCTTCTGCGGCGGGGGGCCGCTGGGCGGCGGCGGCGGCGCCGATCACCGCCGCCACCGCCCCAGCGGCCAGGGCCTCTGGCCAGAGGCAGCCCCCATCCACCCGGCTGCCGGGCAAACCGATAAACAGGCTGCCGGCCTGCACGAGGCGCGAATCACAGCAAACCTGCGATACCGGCTGGTTTTGAAGGTGCCCAGGGGGCTCCAGTCCCCCATGGCGCAGGAGGGCATGGAGCTGCTGGGTCATGGGCCCACCACCGGGAATTGGAGCCTTTCTAAGCGGCTCGATCGCCGCCGGGGGGAAATCAGCCCCGCCAGCCCTGTCTTTGCAACCAGAGCCGCAGGCCCTCCCCCGCCAACCGGGGCGGCAGGCGCGGCAGCTCGCGCCAGCCCCCTCCTGGCTGCTGGATGGCCAACACGGGCACCTCCAGGTCGTAGCGGGCCAGCAGAGCCGGGTTGGCATCCACGTTGTGCACCAACAGCTGGGGGGGCGGCAGCAGGGCGCGCAGTTTTTCCTCCAGCCCCTGGCAGAGACAGCAGCCCTGGCGGCTGAACAGCAGCAACTGCATGCCTTCCTGCTCCATCAGCTCTTGAGCGATGTGATCCGGCGCTGGGGAGTTCTGCATCAATCAGGCACCGGATCGCAGCCGCAGGGGGTGAAGGGATGGCAGCGCAGCAGCCGCCGCAGGGTGAGCCAACCGCCGCGCCACACCCCATGGCGTTCGATCGCCTCCAGGCCATAGGCGCTGCAGCTGGGGATGAAGCGGCAGCGGGGCCCCAGCAGGGGGGAGATCCACTGGCGGTAGAGGCCGATCAGGCCCAGCAGCAGCAGGGCCAGGGGCCCGGGGGAGGCTCCAGGGGGAGTGGCGGCCAGCGGGCCAAGAGGGGTCCGGGGGCCAACCGATAGAATCGATCGTTGGCGCGGCAAGGCGCGAGGCAAGCGGGTCTACCCAGCATGCTCGACGCCCGATCGCCAGCGGGCCGTCAGGTTCGCTTGTTCAACGGCCCCTGGGCCACCTATCCCCACGATTTGGTTCTATGTCTCGCTACCGCGGCCCTCGACTGAGGATTACGCGGCGCTTGGGAGACCTTCCCGGTCTCACCCGTAAGTCCGCCAAGCGGTCTTATCCACCCGGTCAGCACGGCCAAGCCCGTCGCAAGCGCTCCGAATACGCAATCCGCCTGGAAGAGAAGCAAAAGCTTCGCTTCAATTACGGCATTTCTGAACGTCAGCTGGTGCGCTACGTGAAGAAAGCCCGCGCCCAGGAGGGTTCCACCGGAACCAACCTGCTCAAGCTTTTGGAAAACAGGCTCGACAACGTGTGCTTCCGTTTGGGCTTTGGCCCCACGGTGCCCGGTGCGCGCCAATTCGTGAACCACGGTCACATCACCGTGAATGGCCGCGTGGTAGACATCCCCAGCTACCAATGCAGAGCCGGCGATGTAATCGCGGTGCGCGAACGCAAGGCCAGCAGACTGCTGGCGGAAGCCAACCTGGCCTTCCCGGGCCTCTCCAACATCCCCCCCCACCTGGAACTCGACAAGCCGAAGTTCACCGCCAAGGTGATCAGCAAGTGCGAGCGGGAATGGGTGGCCCTAGAGATCAACGAACTGCTGGTGGTGGAATTCTACAGCCGCAAAGTTTGAGGTTTTAGGGATACAGATATATCTGGATTACGGCTGGTTTGGCTGGCTTTCCTGGATTCGACAACCCCGCTGCGGCGGGGTTTTTTGTGTTTTGATTTATGGTGGTGATTTATTG